>DAIRSD010000071.1:0-14096 GCA_036804625.1 Aureliella sp.
ATCAATGTAAATATGTCCCATGAGCTGTTGCCTGTTATATTAATCTTTCCATTGTGTGCAACCGACTATCCAGTGGCGCGGGAACTCATGTGCTTGCTAGTAACGGAGCGACCGCGCTGGCACTGTTGCCCTTCTTAGGTGCCGGACAAACGCACCTGGAAGGCCAATATCAGGACACGGTCCGAGCAGGCATGGCCTTCTTGATTAACCAGATGAAGGTCACCAAACATCCCAAGTTGCCGACGGGATCGCTACATGAAGCACAGGGAAACATGTATTCTCACGGGCTAGCATCGATCGCTCTGTGCGAAGCATACGCCATGACCGGAGATCCTGACTTACAACAGCCTGCTCAATTGGCACTAAACTTCATTGTCTACGCTCAGGATCCTCGCGGTGGTGGCTGGCGATATGAGCCCAAACAACCAGGTGATACTTCGGTCGTGGGCTGGTGCCTCATGGCACTCAAGAGCGGCAACATGGGAAAATTGCAAGTACCCGTCGAGACCTTTGTCGGTGCCAACAACTTCTTGAATTTAGTTTCTACTAACGAAGGCGTTTACTATGGCTACGAACAACCCAGCGGGACAAGGCGAACAGGTACAACAGCCATCGGCCTTCTGTGTCGAATGTATTTAGGTTGGCCACGCGAGCATGGTTCACTTGGCAAAGGCGTTGCCTACCTGGAACAACAGGGTCCGAAACTAGATGATCTGTATTACAGCTATTATGCCACTCAAGTCATGCGACACTTTGGCGGACAGCCATGGCAAAATTGGAACAGTAAGATGCGAGACCTTTTGATCGAGTCACAGGTCAAACAGGGTAGCGATGCGGGAAGCTGGGAACCTGTCGGAAATCACGCCAAGGAAGGCGGACGACTGTACCAGACAGCCCTTGCCACGATGATCTTAGAGGTCTACTACCGCCATTTGCCTATCTACGGCGAGCAGTCGCTGGGCGGGGAAGATTTTGAGCTTTAAGAGCCCAGCATTCCAGCCCGACCTGCACGTTTTTCTTGATTGGCAGTCTCTTGGTTCGGGCTGGATCAGCAGAGAAGGCAGTGTAATTTGGTCAAGGTGACTAGGACAGGCTCGTTACTACTAGCTCACGCCCCTGGTAACGCGGCTTTTATCGCTTGATTTTGTAGCAGAACAAAAGTTCTTGATCGCGAATGTACAAGTGACCATTGGCGATAACTGGCGGCGTCCAATTGCGTCCACTGGGTGCGCGATGAGCGGTCTGTTCGGGTATTTTAAAACTCGAAGCAAGCTGGAATTTTTCTGAGTCGGCAACAACCAAAGCTACGACGGCGTTGTCTTCATCGTAACAATAGAGCAAACCTTCCGCACTGATCACTGATCCAGCTTTGAGAGGATTTCTGGCAGCCCATTTCTGATTTCCTGTAGCCACTTCTTGGCATACCCAGCCGATCTTATCCGAGTAACCATAGGCGTGCCCACTAACGATCACACTTCCGCCCACCTGATTCTTCATGACACGAGTTGCTTTGCTGGAATATTTTTGCTGAGCAGAAAATTGGTTGTCTTGCTTAGAAATCTGAATCAGCCCGCATGTGGACGGATTACTTCCTGCGCTGACATAGATTTGACCGTCATGTAGCAAAGGAGTTGGGATCACGACATCCGGGTAACTTTTATCCCATTGCCATAACAGACTTCCGTCCGCTGCACTGACACCTGATAATCCTGTGTTGTGCAAAACGACATATTGGAGCACACCTTCGATTTCCGCTGCGATGGGTGAAGCGTAAGAGGCCTGTACAGTCAGAGAAGTACTACGCCAAACTAACTGGCCGTCGACACAGTTCAAAGCTGCCAGTGCGCCCTGTGGTCCACCTGGAAAGCAGATCAACCTGTCGCCGTCGACCAGAGGTGCCCAACTATAGCCCCAGCCAATTTTCTCTTCGCCGGGTTTCGTACCGGGGCCACCGCCGATTGGATTCACTTCACCGGCCAAATCTTGCATCATGTGTTTGCTCCACACAACCTGTCCGGACTGCGTGTCCATAGCAACTAGGTTGCCTCTGCCGCCCAGCGCAAAAACACGACTACCGGCAACCGTTGGAGCCGAACGCGGCCCTGGGCCCCAAGCATTACCACTAAAATCAAAGACCGGGCCGATTGGAACCGCCCACAATTCTTGCCCAGAGCTGGTATCGATGGCTATCAGATGCTCCTGCTCTTGGCGGGCTCCCGTAATGAACAATCTGTCACCAACAATCGCTGGACTAGAGTACCCCAAGCCGGATTGCCTGAAAGTCCATGCCAAAGGCGGCCCAGCTTCAGGCCACTGCTTCAGCAAGCCTGTCTCTGTTGAATGATTGTCACGTCCAGGCCCCTGGTATTGAGGCCAATCAGCCAATAGGTTGGTACACAGCGTTACCCCCATGCAGGCAGCGAGACCGATGGACAGGCACTTGGGGACCCTTCGCAAATAAGCTACCAAACCCGTCATCAGCCGAAGTGCGTGAGCACCCGGTCTTCGCGGCACCCGAACACCAACGCGTTCCGTCCGCTCAGATAACTTAACTACGCACGGTTTCTTAATTGTAAAAAAAACTGCGGCAATCGCTTTATTATTTAGCATGGTCGTACTTCGAGTTGTTAGTATTTCAATGAGTTGACGTTCGCCGGTTCCAATATCAATACAAATTCAAGGGTCGTGATAGTAGTCTAGCGACAGGTCGCACGCAGTTTAACAAGCGCGGTCGTGACGCCAGCCAATTGTTGTTCCAGTTCCTGGAGACTCTGTCTTTCTTTTTCGACAACATCTGCTGGTGCCCGCTGCACAAATGAATCGTTGCTCAGCTTGGACTGCTTGCCTTTGATCTGCTTGCTAAGATTATCTACCAGTTTCTCATTACGAGCAATCTCCGCCGGAATATCGATGAACTTACCCAGATCGACTGTCACCTGCATTCCATCGACGGCTGCGCTGGCAGGCACCTCCGGCTCTTTTAGTCCCGTCCCCAATCCTTGGCAATTGGCCTTTGCCAAAGCTAGAAAGAAACTTTCCATCGGTTTCAGCAAATCGGCAGTTGCCGAGTCGCAGGTTACCGTAAAATTGATTTCCTCCTTAGGCGGAATGTTTTGGCTCGAGCGCACTTCGCGCAGAACGGTAATGACCGAAACGAAACGAGCGAATTGCGTTTCAATTCCGCGATCCTGATGAGAAAACTGAGCGGTGGGCCACTGCGACTGCATCAACCACTTGCATGAATGTGTGGCACCATCTAAGCATCGCTGCTTTCCGAACATGGCCAACTGCTGCCAGATCGCTTCGGTGATATAAGGTATCACTGGATGTAGAAGCCTAAGCAAATTATCCAACGTGTGAATCAAGACCTGTTGAGTAGCCGCGCGACGGGCGGGATCTTGCAAACGAGGTTTAGCCATCTCGACATAGTACGAGCAGAATTCGTCCCAGGCAAAATCGTACACACTTCGGGCAGCTTCGGCATATTGGTATTCCTGAAGCGACTGCGTCACCGCCTGAGTGGTAGTGGATAACCGCGAAAGAATCCAGCGATCCTCTAACGGCAGTTCCTCGATGCTAAGTTTCTGAGGCTGAAAGCCCTCCAAGTGCATCATGACAAACCGAGCTGCGTTCCACAGCTTGTTGCAAAAATTACGTGCATTTTCAAATCGTTCGCTAACAACAGGCCCACGCGGGTGCTTAGCCAATTGTTCAGCGGAGGCCCACTGAGTGGCAAACGAACCTTGACACTTGGGGCATTCAACAACTGCCAGTTCACGGTTCTGATGAGTCTGATTGATCAGCGCTTGGCAGTGAGGACATTCGTATTGAACTGGCATGCGCACATCTTGCGTTTCGGTCGCAAGCCAAGCGAGTCCAAATCGTAGCGAGTCTGGTCCAAACTTGTCGATGACGTCGATGGGATCCACTCCATTGCCCTTGGACTTGGACATCGTCTCGCCGTATCCATCCAGGATTTTGGGATGGATGTAAACATCTTTGAACGGCACCTGCCCAACATTATTTAGTCCCATTAGCACCATCCGCGCAACCCACAAAGTGATGATGTCTCGGCTGGTGATCAGCGTGCTGGTTGGATAGAAGTAGGAAAGCTCCGGCGTTTTCTCGGGCCAACCCAACGTGGAATGAGGCCACAGTGCGGAACTGAACCAAGTATCCAATACATCCTGCTGACGTTCGTACCCTAACTTCTCCAGAACGGCTTCTTGCTGATCGGCATCGTCCTTGACGCAAACATGTACCGTGGCAGGCTCCTCAAGCGCAGCTTGAATTCTCCCCTGCTTAGCCTCGGGTAAAGCGTTCAAGCGATCAACCTCAGACCGGGCAGTCTTGGCATCGCTCAGACACTTGGTCCAAATCGGGATTTGATGGCCCCACCATAATTGCCGTCCTACTGGCCAGTCCCGTTTTTCACCTAGCCAATCCAAATAGCCTTTGGCATAACGCGCTGGCAAGATGCGTACGCGACCATCCTGAACGGCATCCATGGCCTGCTGGGCCAGCCGGTCCATTTTGACAAACCACTGATCGGCCAAATAGGGTTCGATCGGCGTCTTGCTGCGGTCGCTGTGAGCCAAGTCGATCTCGCGATCTTCCACCTGAACGACCAAACCCTGATCCTCCAGGTCCTGACACACCGCCTTGCGAGCCGCCTGAATCGACATACCCCGATACTTGCCAGCGTTTTCATTCAAAGTGCCGTCGGGATTCAGTATATTGATCATTGCCAAGTGACAGCGCAGCCCCACTTCGTAGTCGTTGGGGTCATGAGCCGGCGTGATCTTAACGCAACCACTGCCCAGTTCCGGTTTAGCCCAGGTATCGGCTACCAACGGGATCTCGCGATTGACCAGAGGCAACTGCAACCTCACACCGCGCCGAGCCATTTCAGCCAAGTTTTTGAGTAGTGGCAGGTGCGTTTGCCGGCGCTGTTGCAACTGATCTAAATACTGTTGGGCTGTCGGCCGATCCTTGGCAGGCGCTTCGTCCAGCTTCTGCCTAGCCAGTTCGATCGCTGCATTCAACGCGGATTCTGGATCGGGATGCACGGCAACGGCGGTATCACCCAACATGGTCTCGGGCCGAGTGGTGGCGATGACCACATGGGGTGGCTCTCCTGGACCAGGATCGATCACTGGATATTGAAAATGCCAGAAGTGACCTTTGACTTGCTGGTGAAAGACCTCATCGTCGCTAACCGCCGTTTGTAAGAAAGTATCCCAGTTGACCAATCGTTTGCCGCGATAGATCAAGCTTTGTTGGAATAGATCAAAAAACGTCGCGCGAACAGCTCGCGCGCACGTATCATCCAGGGTAAAACGAGTGCGTCGCCAATCGCAGGAGCAGCCCATGCGTCGCAACTGGTTCAGGATGCGTGTCTCGTATTGGTCTTTCCACTGCCAAATCCTTTGAACCAGTGCTTCTCGGCCTAAATCGTGCCTGGTCTTGTTCTCGTCTTGCTTAAGTCGCTTTTCGACCACCGCTTGAGTGGCAATTCCGGCGTGGTCGGTGCCCGGCATCCATAGCGTTTCAAAGCCCCGCATCCGATGCCATCGAACCTGAATATCTTGTAGAGTATTGTTGAGCGCGTGCCCCAAATGAAGCGCACCAGTCACGTTGGGCGGGGGAATAACGATCGTATAGGGCTTGCGCTGTGGGTTGACGTTGGCTTGAAAACAACCGTCGGTTTCCCAGGCAGCGTAGATCTGCTGGCAGGCGGTTTGAAACTCAAAGCGATTTGGGATCTGATCGGCAATCTGGCTCATCATTCAGCTATCTAGCAACAGGTCGTCGTGTAAAGGGAAAAAATCGTAGCCGCTTACTGCTGTCGTGGCCCAGTGCGCGACTGAGCGGAAAAACAGTATACTACTATCGGCGAGGCCAGGAATATCAATGTGAGAAACTGTGTGATCTGCTATTCCAGTAGGTGGATTTTCGTGCGCAAACCGAGTCAAATGAAGGCGATCGTGCTAATAGGCAGCAAATTCCTGGCGACGACCTGGGCTGCTTCGACACTGGGTTTCCTTGGTTTTATTTCCACAACGGGCACCTTGTTAGCCGAACCACCGAAGCTGTCCAGCTCCGAAAAGCCAGCTACTTTTTGGTTGGAAAGAGGTGAAGACTGGGGGCGTTTTTTAGGTCCAACAGGCAATGGGCACTCGCCTGAAACCGGCGTTGATGCCGAACTCTGGCAACCACATCCACCCATACTTTGGACTTTGTCGCTGGGAGTTAGCTATGGCGGACCTGCGGTGGTCGGTCGACAGCTTTACCAGTTTGATCGATTCGCAAACAACGAACGACTGACCTGCTTTGATGTGTTGACCGCCAAGGAACTGTGGCGATGGGAAGCACCGGTACAGTACGAAGACATGTACGGATACAACAACGGTCCGCGATGTTCTCCGATCATCGACGGTGATCTGATCTTTCTGTACGGAGTTGCCGGGGATCTGTACTGTTTGAACCTTCAAACACGACAACTAGTTTGGAGAGTTGATACGCTTAAGGAATATGGCGTAGTTCCTAATTTTTTTGGAGTGGCTAGTAATCCGATCGTGCACGACGACAAGTTGCTGGTGATGGTCGGCGGTAGCCCGCCCGAATCGCAAAGTGTACCGGCAGGCCAATTGGACCTGGTCAAACCCAATGGATCTGCGATCGTGGCCTTCGACAAGCGATCCGGTGCAGAGATTTACCGATTGGGAGATGATTTGGCCAGCTACGCATCTCTGTCCATTCAAAAGGTCAGCGACCGGTTGGTCGGCCTAGCCTTCCTGCGCAGCGGACTGATAGCCTGGGATTTAAGTCATGGCAATGTAATTCACGAATTCCCCTGGCGATCAGCCATGTTGGAAAGTGTCAATTCGGCAATGCCAGTGACGGACGGTCAAACAGTTTTTATCTCTGAAGCCTACGAAGTTGGCAGCGCTCTATTGGATGCAACTCAGACCCCTTGGCAAACGATTTGGAAAGACAGCGGACCACGCAATCGCTGTCGTTTTCGAGCGCACTGGGCAACTCCTATTCTGATCGACGGATATCTATATGGCTCAAGCGGCCGCAATCCGGCTGACAGCGATCTTCGCTGCATTCGTTGGCAGGATGGTCAGGTCATGTGGACCGATCGTCGCCACGAGCGAAGCAGTCTGCTGGCGGTCGATGGCTATCTGTTGGTCTGGGGCGAATATGGTCGTTTGGATCTTCTGAAGCCTGACGCCACCGCGTTGCAACAAATCAAGAGCTGTGATTTTAGTAGAATTCAAGCGGGTGACGGACGTCCGCTTTTGGAATATCCCTGTTGGGCCGCCCCGGTGCTCTCACACGGGCTGCTGTACTTACGCGGAAACGACCGCATGGTCTGCATGCAGTTGATCGCAAAGTAATTTGCTGCAAAAAATCGCCACTGTCATTTTTGTAATCGTTCGGGGCAATGAACCACTAATTCAATTCTCGGCTTTAAATTGGTTGGGTTCTGGTCATTCGAAGACCAGCAGACCGCAGGGACTCGAGATTGGACCTGAAGAAAGTTTCTGCGGCCAATTCTGTTGCACTTTGCCTTGGCGGACTCGCCTCGCAGAAATGGCCCATGCCTGGCCAGCACGTGGTATTTCGCCGGTCAAACTCGCCAGCGGAATAGCTATTTCGGCGCACCAGTGGGTATCGCTTTGCGCGACGCACCGATACCACTTTGGATTGTAACCTGACAAGTTCATACAACGGTCCGAAGTCAACCCGTTTTCGGCCACTGCAAACTCATAGGCGGTCACATAATCGCGATCGATATCCAGGCTCACTTCGACGTGATCCAGCGATTGAAGTTCAGCATCGTGTGTGCGCTGTGTCGCACTTGCCTTAGACGGCTGATTATCTTTTCTGGGACACCAAATGGCTAAGTACAAAAAGTCGTTATCGTAAGCCCAACGAATTTCTGGATCGATCTTAGCCGACGATTCGGCTCCGCTCAATTGAATCATTTGGTTAGCTTGCCACAAAGGTTCGGAAAGCTGCCCATCTAGCTCGGGCGCAGTATGCGCTATTGCTGCTCTGGCCAGCCAAGGCAATTGACTCGCCTGGCCTTGCAGCAAGGTCATCTCCTGACGTGCTGCTTGATGCCATCCGCCCAGCTCGGTTTGGTCCACTAGCTCAGTCAAAACGGATTGATGCGAAACGTGGTGGTTTGCACTGTTCAGATGCGCAGCCAACTGCATGATCACGCTCGGCTGACTTCGCAGTGTGGGATATTGCCGAAAAACCGATTCAGCGCGTTTCAACCAATGCCGACTACGGCGACCAGTGGAGCGGGCAGGGTCGTATCTACCACCTTGATCCAGGTTGGACGTATCTTCCAGTGGCTGCTGAGCAGAGGCGACGACTACTTCGGTACCAGAGCTTCGCGCAGGCTGTCGAGTGGGCTTTGATTCCGAAGACTCAGTGAAAGGAGAGCTGGTTCGGTCGTCCTCGTAAAGCGCCGTTGCAACTTGACCAGAGCCCGTTCCTTCATGCGGTGCCTGCTTGACGTTAGGCAAGTTTGTTTCAAATGAAGCTTTGTCTGCCAGACTCCAGTGCTCTAGTTCGGCGCTACCTGACAATTGCAGCAACTGCATACTGGCCCAAAGTGCCAAGTCTTCGCGTGGGTAGGCTGCGATCGATTGCTCTAAAACCCAAGTACCGCGATGCCACTGCTGGTGCTGCAACAATCCATACACCAAACGCGAGATGGCATCGCTGGATTCTCGAACGGGCAATGACTGACAATAAAAGCGACATTCATTTTGCCACCTTTCGTTGTGTTGCAACTCGGTGCGATCCATTATCAATTGCTCGGCGATGCGATCGCGGTGCGCACGCCCCATGACAAGCTGGTAATTGCCCATGGATTTGAGTTGGCTAGAGAGCCTAGTTTCTGGATAGTCGGCTACGCCTCCCAATAGATCGGCTTGACTAGACCGATTCTGGCTAAGGGACCACAATGTGCGCATGTTCAACTGCTGAGCTTGAAGCCGATCTTCGCTTGGTAGGCCAAGAAGTGTATCCCAAAGAGCCAACCCGGTTTCTCGCATCACGCGCTGCGCTTGCTCAGCGTACTGCCCTGATCCGCTGGATGCTGTTGCCGAGACTGCAGGAGCCGTTGATACCTCTGTCACCAGTTTGCCAACACGCCAGGGTCTGACATGCAGTGAAGAAACCATTGATTGAAAGCGATCCTCACTAGCCAAGGACACGGCTGCCAAGACAGTTGTTCGCTCAACATTTGAAATCGATTTGTCGCCTGACGCGCTAGGAAAGGTCAATACAACATCGGGGCGCCAGCATGCGATTTTTAGTGCTAATCGGAAAACGGCTGTATCCGAATCATCTTGCGATATGTCGCACAAGTCATGTTCGGCAGCACCTAACTGGGTTATCGCCTGAGTGGCCATGCTCGGCCGAGAGTTGCTGTTACGCGATTCCATGCACGTTGACTGGCTTGTTAAACTGACAGCCGCACAGCTTTTCCGCTGATCCCAAATTGTGGAAGCAAGTCCTAGCCATGCGGTCGACTCGGGGGATTGCGCGATCGTCAATAGCGCGCAGCGACTGGGTTGATGGCGCTGATGGTACCAGGACCGCCCACCATCACGAGTCGCCAGAATGATGCCAGCCGAACCGACCGCCCAGCCACGTTTGTGATCTACAAAAATAAGCTCGTTCAAGTTGTGGTTCTGTCCAGTTGGGAGCACTTGCCAACTAACACCTTTATCTGCACTATGCAATATCAGCGATCCTGGCGAACCACCAACCCAAATGTGTTCCCCGTGACGGGCTATTGTGTTCCAACAGCAAAATTGCCTCGCAGTAGGATCGATGGGTAACATCACATCCGACCATAGCCCCCCATCGGGACTGTGGACCAATCTTCCGTTGTGCCCGGCCACTAACCATCCAGCTCCAATGGCCGCAATCGCTTGCAACGGCTGGTGCCTACTGGACGCCTGCTGCGGTATCGACTTAGGTTCGATCGCCATTTGGCCTCGACCATTGACCACGGCCAATTGTCCTGCTGCGCTGGTCGCAGCACCGTTGACCTGCGCCAAACCTCCAGCCGCTGATTGCCAACTGAGTCCACCGTCCCTGCTTTGAAAGACACTGCTGCGTAGCTCGGGCGAATAATCTCCCCAGCACAACCAGCGATCCGGTTGGATCATCAGCCCTGTCAGCCTTGGCAACCGCTCCGCAGTTAGAATCTCCCAAGTGTTACCGCCATCTTTGGATTTTAGTATGGCTGCGCAACTGATGCCGGACTCTTTGCCTATCCAACCACCCACGGCCAAGCCGGTTTGCCCAACAAACTGAACGTCTTGCAAGTTGACTGAAGTGAGTGATGCCACTAATTGCCAGTTTCGCCCAGCATCGTGAGTCGACAAAATTGTTCCTCGATCCCCGACAGCGATCAAGCGATCTTCGGTCACGTAAGCGATCGACCGTAACGTCGCATCCTGCGCCAAAGCCTTCACGACTGGATCGTTAGGCAATGTAAGGGTGCCTCCCGATAAACGACTGGCAGCCTGAGCTTGCACTTCCGGATTTTGCGCAGATAGGCGGCTTGCCTGACACAACAGCAACCCGGTGATCCAAAGTACCTGGACTGACAAATTATGGAGTTGCGGTTTCATCTTATGGAGTGGACACGTCGTCATAAGACTTATGGGGCGATAAGCAAAGACTGGCCTAAGTACATCACCAGCTACCCAAGTTGGCCTCGAAACAGTCGCACCGATGCTCGGTTGGAATCAATGGTGTACTTATAGAGAGGATTGGTAGCTAGTTCCAGACCATTCGCACCGGTCAGTTTGTAAGTTCTGACTGTCAACACACCCAGCATACAAATTTGCTAGCAGTGCTAACGAATGCTCTCGACGGGATGCTTCATTCTTCAGATTGGGCTGGCCACCACCCACGTTTTTCGGTAAAGCCCCACTTAAACGATTTGCCAAAGATTTTTTCCATCGCCCCCTGTGCATGCCTTGGTGGTCGGCAAGATGCTGCCCGGATGTCATTAGTTGAGGTAAACGCAATTGAGCAAGTTGGTTATTACTAAGCTGACCCTGGAACAGCTTCGCGAAATACAAGTGTCGCCCGATCATGCTGTTGGAAAATTGCCGCAGTTGCTCGAGACGCTGTCCGACCAGGATCAAGAGATTCGTGCTTGGGCAGCGGATTGCATCCAATCAGTCGAAGAGCTTGATGCTGAAGCTGCACGCACCGTAGCTGCATACTGCTCGCACAGCAACGAATCGATTGCAAGCTGGGCTTGTCGACTGATTGGCATATCAGCCTCTGTTGTTGACTACCAAGATCAATTGATAACAGCCTTGGAGAAACACGACAGTCTTGGGGTCAAACAATCAGCAGCTCAGGCGTTAGCCAAAGTAGGCTGCGGTCTAAGCGAACGAGCAAGAGTTTGCCTACAACAAGCTGCAGACAGTTCCGATGCGAGATTGCAGCGACTAGCAAAGCAGGCGTTGGAGCAGTAAGCAAATGGTCTACGGATAGACCATGATTCATTTGAGATTCCGCCAGCATGGAGGTGTCGCGGTGCGAAAGGTTCCCTTATACCCTTTGTTGGTCTTGTTGCTAACAGGCGTTGGCGGCTATTTGGGTTGCGACCCCAGTTCAATTACGACACCTCTGAATCCCGTCAACAATTCTGGTGGACCGCAGGTTCAGCTTACCCAGATGATTCCGGCTAGAACCGTTAATACCATACTGGTAGCCAGTTTTAATCTACAGCGACTTGGGCCAAGCAAGCTCAAGAGCAACTGGACCATGGATCGGCTGGTGGAAATCATTCGGCAATTCGACGTCATTGCACTGCAAGAGATTACGGATCAATCGGAACAGGCGTTGCCACAATTGGTTCAGCGAGTCAACCAGTCGGGAGCCCGATACAGTATGGCGGTCAGTCCTCGAGTCGGCCGGGCCGCGTCGGGCTACTATGAGCAATACGCATTTGTATTTGACACCGATCGCATCGCCGGCGGACAGCAGTATTGCTATTTGGTTCAAGACCAGAATGATTATTTGCACCGCGAGCCCTTTGTTGGGCGATTTGCCACTCGCACCAATCAACCTTTTACGTTTACCCTAGTGAACGTACACACCGATCCAGACGAAGTGCGTGAGGAACTGAATCATCTCGCTAGATTGCTGAACGAAATCCGCAATTTTGAATACCCGGAAGATGACGTATTACTATTGGGAGACTTAAATGCCAAACCCGGTCAGTTGCAGGGGCTGGACCAGATACCAGGACTGGAATCACTAATTCAACTGCCAACCAACGCACGCAAGAACAAGACGCTAGATAACATCTTGATTGACCGCCGCTTGACTACGGAAATGACAGGTCGCGCTGGAACGATGGACTTGGAGCGGATGTTCGGGGTTAGCATGAACGAAGTCCTCCAGATTTCAGACCACCTTCCTGTCTGGGCCGAGTTCATTGTGAACGAAAATGCGAGTGCTGTACCGCCCCGCACGGCCAGTTTGGATCAGGGAAATTATCAGTACCCAATTCGATAGATAACTGATCAGTTGGATTACAATGCTAGTCCGGCAGCGCAAGCGCAAAGAACTTTTCCACATGGGTAACAGCAGTGTATTCAGCGTCAAGCAAATCAACTCGATCGCTGCGGCTTTTCATTCGGCTTTCTTGTGTGCTTGGCTTTGTTTTTATATTTCCGACCTTGGCATGCGGCCAGGAAGCTGCGAATTTGGATCTAGAACAGCTCGACCCGCAGCAGCGAGCTGAACTGCTGTCCGGTCAGCACCAACGGGTTTACCTGATTGATGTCGACCGGCAGATCGATGGATTGTTCTACTGGTACCTGAGCAATCGACTGGATCGTGCCAAAAGTCAAGGCGCAGATCTGGTTGTCATTCGACTTACGACCCCCGGCGGTGATCTTGAGTACTCATTGGATTTAGCACGTAAGTTGCTCGACAGCGAATGGGCAAAAATTGTTGTCTGGATTCCTCGCGAAGCGATCAGCGGAGGAGCCATTTTGTCTCTGGGTGCCGACGGTGTGTTCATGCAACGGTCGGCCATGATCGGAGATGCCGGCCCAATTATGTTTGGTCCAGGCGGCCAATTTGTGCATGCCGAGGAGAAAATCGTTAGTTACACGGCGACCGCTGTCCGAGAATTGGCAAAGGCATCGGGGCGACCGGAAGCCGTGGCCGAAGCCATGGTGGATCGCAAGCTGAAGGTATTTCTGGCCACCGATCGAAAGACCGGTCAAATCACTTATCTAACCGAGCTACAGTCGCAAGACCCACAGTGGACTGAGCGGTACGAGATCGGTCCGGCCATCGTTGAAGCAGGCGAGGATCGATTTCTAACTGTAGGAGCAGACCGAGCACTTGAATTGCAGTTGTGTGACGCAGTGGTTAACGATGAATCAGAATTGCTTCAACGATTGACCACACAGCCGGTACTTGCGACTCAATTGGACTGGAAAGATCGATTGGTCTATACACTGAATCGTCCTTGGTTAACAGCGCTCTTGTTGTTGATTGGAGTTGCGGGACTCTACTTAGAATTTTCTGCGCCCGGCCTTAGCCTGCCTGGATTGGTAGCGGTACTTTGCTTTAGCCTTTTTTTTTGGAGCAACTTCTTGGGAGGAACAGCAGTCTGGTTGGAGGTGCTATTCTTTGCTTTAGGGGTGGGCTGCTTGCTAATCGAATTATTTGTGCTACCTGGATTCGGAGTTTTTGGGCTTAGTGGATTAGCAATGATCTTAATCGCTTTGATCATGGCCACTCAAGATTTCCTGTTGCCAGAGACTCCCGCGCAGTGGCAACAACTACAAGTGAACAGTTTGTCTGTTTTTGCCGCCTTTGTCGTGATGGGAGTGGTTATTGCTATCCAAATTTTTTTCCTGGACTCCATTCCTGGGCTAAGAAAATTTCAGTTGAAACCCGAGGAACCGTCATTGGCTGTTGGATTGGAGCTGAATCAAGCGGCGCGCCAGCTTTCCGTCGGCCAACATGGCATCTGCCAGTCCGATCTGCGTCCCTCAGGTAAAGCGAGT
>DAIRSD010000072.1:0-14002 GCA_036804625.1 Aureliella sp.
TCCTTGAATAGTTCCAATACCAACCGGCGGCGGCAATTCCTTTTTGTAGGTTTTTTGGGATCCGCTGGTATCGTTACAGCTACCTTAGCGTTTTTCTTCTTCTCACGATGGTATATCGGGCGGCAACCCAAACAGCTAGCAAGCGAGCCCGTCGTCAATGCAACGCCGGAAAGTGAAGCGTCCGAGTTGGAGTTAGAGCTACCATCTGAGCCAAGGTCTGAAGCGGCAACCGAGCCAACCGATCCAGCGCCACTGATCGAATTGACCTACCCTGGCCAAGACGATCCAGCCGACGATTCTATTGCCACCGATGACAATCAGGCAGCGCCGATATCTGAGCCGGTTGAACCTGTCGAAAAAAGCGAAGAGTCTCCTACAGACGCTGCCTCGGCTTCGGTTGATGATGCTCAATTACCTGGGCCGCCAAGCCAGCAGCAACCAAACGATAAGTTTGCTGCGCTCCCCAAGCAGTTGCAAGAACTTTACGCGGTCATTGCGGAACCCTTCGCACTCAGCATGCCACAGCAGGTCGTGGTGCCGGATCGTCCTCCCGTGACCGCTCAGGAGTTGGGCTTGGCAGGGAAAAACGGCGACAAAGCGCTGCCGCCTATCGATCTGGCGAAAGTGGCCAGCGAGCGATGGGTTCGCGGATTGCGATTGGATGCAGTCTCCCTGCCTCGAGCGATCGGAGTGCTGAGTACGGTAACCGGCGTTCCAACGCAGGTTGATTTGGATTCACTAGCGGCGATTGGCTTGGACCGCAACGCGAAGCTAAGCATGATTCTAGAACCAGGTCCGGCTACCAAACTGGCCACGCAGTTCGCGGAAAAGACAGGATTGGAGATTCACGCAATCGACAACCGGTATTGGCGAGTGCAGGCTGCTTCGCCAGACCAGCAGCGATTACCCCTTTCGATCGAGATCGGAGAGTTAGTTGGCCCAGACCAAACGGAGTGGTTTATGGGGGCACTAGGTCGATTGTTCCCAGAACATTCAACATCCTTGCAGATTGATTCAGGCGTACTGCGATGGGATGACCAGAAGAAGGGTGTTGCGCCTTGGTTCACAGTGGTGCGCATGTTAGAGAATTGGCGACTGCAAAAAGGGCTGGCTAGAAGGCTCCTTCAATACGACGATGCGGTTTTAAGGCAGGAGATGGTGACTGCGGGCAGCGTACCAGGCCTGCAAGCCAGATTAAAATCAACCACTACGGCACCACGGGCGTTGGCAAGTTTCATCTCTCAACTATCCGCAGAGGCCGGAATCAACTGCTGGGTGGACTGGCCATCGCTCGCGCAATTGGGTTTGAGTCCGAACCAGGGGATGCTGAGCGTCACACGGAATCGAACACTTCTAGAGGTCTTACAAGAATTGGCTTTTGAGTATGGACTGGTTGCGGTCATCATCGATCAACAGTCCCTATGGCTGACGGATACCTCGGGTTACAGGCGGAAAACACACCCGCTGGTATTGCCCAGCCGAGGAAAAGGTAGCGACGACTATTGGTCGTCTTGGCTCCGGCCGCTTACCAGCGGCGACCCAAACGGGGCCGCTCAGTTACCAATCGAGCTGACTCCTGAGCAGCAGGTCGTGCTAGTGCGATGCTGCTTGCCCACTTTGCAGTCCAACGACCAGTAAGCCCGCTGAAAACCGGATGATAGCCGGAATGATTTGGGGATATGCATATTTTGAGGATTATCGCGGCAATCTGTCATACACTTTTAGCGAACTGAAGGGGTACCTTAGTACGATGCTTAAACTATGATGGTAATTGGTTCAACCGTGTTTCGCGAAAGAAAGACGCGTATCTGGATTAAAGGAACAGGATTCAGGAGTCATACCAATGAGAACATCGCATGGTGGGGAAGGTGCGAAGGATGCGGGGCAAGGATCTACAATCGCCCAAAGCGACTTCACTCAAGGTATGGTCCGGGAAAATTCCAATGCTCTCTTGAGCGGCTCGGCAAACATGCGGCCAATCCAGCGAGGCTGTACCAAGCCGCCGCCGTTGCTACACGGCGAGGAGTGGGCCAATGCGCTTAGTCATGCCTTGGGAGCACTGGCTGCGGTTTTGGGAGCCGTGGTGATGGCCCGCTCAGCCGTCGGGCAAACGGTGATGACCGCATTTACCTGTTTGGTCTTTGTGTTTTCTGCGGCCGCCGTGTTTATTGTCTCGGCTCTGTCGCATCATTTGATCCACAATCCCTATGTACTTCGCAGACTACGAGCTTGGGACCAGGGGTTGATTTACGTCATGATATCGGGCACTTATACCCCGTTGATATGGCGGTACGCTGAAGATCCCTTACGAACCCCTTTGTTATTAGCCATTTGGGTTGCGGCTGCGGTCGGATTTCATTCAAAGGTAATCGCTCACCATCGCGTGAACTCAATGAGTACCCTGACCTACCTGCTGTTGGGTTGGCTGCCCTCGCTAGGTTTAATCGGTAAAGTACCGTTGGGGCTGCTTTGGTGGATGACAGCCGGTGGCATCATCTATTTGTTAGGTATCACCCTGTTGATGAATGATCGCAAGCTAAGGTATTTGCATGCAGCCTGGCATTTCTGTGTGATACTTGCGGCAAGCTGCCACTTTTTTGCCGTTTATCAGTATGTAGCGACTCGCTGAACCGTTTTGAGTCGAAATCCATGGATCGCGCAATTTCCCTGATTATGCGCCGACCCCTAACCGCTACAGTTTAACTTGATTAAACTCATTAGGCCGGGAAGGTAGAAGGTACATACCGCCGGAATAGTTTAACTGGTCGTTAGGCTTTTGTTGGTCCAATTTTCAAGCGCTGCGAAGCAAAAATATTTCGCGGTTGCTTTAAGAATTTCCTAGCTGTTCTTGAGCGAGTGGTATGCTTCCTTTGTCACGATAGTCAACTGGAAGTTTACTCGTTATAGAAGGGCTCTTTGAAGCATGCTTATGCGCCACCCGCATCCTGGTTTACAGTTCACGTACTCACTACCGTACGGAGCGATAGTTAGCGAGCGCGGAGTGCAGTTCGTTGTCTTCAGTCGCAGCGCAACTGCGATTCGAGTCCTACTGTACGACCATGTTGAAGATAGTGAACCAGCCGAGTGCATCGAACTGGATCGCGATACGGATCGTTGGGGGAATGTCTGGAGCGTTTTTGTTCCCGGCCTGAATCCAGGACAACTGTATCACTTTCAGGCCAGCGGGCCGTATGATCCGGAATCGGGTCAATGGTTTGATGGCCGCGCAAGACTGATCGATCCGTATGCCAAAGCGCTGGCGGGGTGCTTTCAAAAGAGTACCGATGGAATCCTTCGTCCGCCGAAGTGTGTGGTCGTTGACGACTACTTCGATTGGGAGGGGGATCGTCACATTCGGCGTCCACTGACCGACACGGTGATTTACGAGACGCATGTGCGCGGCTTCACGCAACATGAGTCTTCCACGGTCAAGTATCGCGGGACCTATCTGGGCTTGGCCGAGAAGATCCCTTACTTACAGGACCTGGGGATCACGGCGGTTGAGTTGATGCCGGTTCACGAGTTTCCGATTCTGGATATCCATGGAAATCATTCGGAGCTGCCCAATTATTGGGGTTATGATCCGATGGCTTTCTTTGCCCCGCATCGTGGCTATGCTCACAGCAACCAGCCTGGGGCGCAAGTGGTCGAGTTCAAGCAGATGGTCAAAGCGCTGCATCGCGCTGGGATCGAAGTGATCCTGGATGTGGTCTTTAATCACACCTGCGAGGGCAACGAACACGGGCCGATACTCAGTTTCAAAGGTCTCGAGAATCAGGTTTACTACATTCTCAATAGCGGCGGCAGTCACTACAGCAACTATTCGGGATGCGGTAACACCTTCAATGGAAACCATCCGATTGTCCGGGAGTTGATTTTCCATTGCCTTAGGCACTGGGTACACAACTACCATATCGATGGCTTCCGGTTTGACCTGGCCAGTATTCTCTCTCGCGATCGGTACGGCAATCTGATGCCTAATCCGCCTCTGGTGGAATTGATCGCGGAAGACCCCATGCTGGCCGACACCAAGATCATCGCAGAAGCCTGGGACGCCGCTGGGGCTTACCAAGTAGGTGCCTTTGGCGATCTGCGATGGGCTGAGTGGAATGGTCGCTATCGAGATGATGTTCGCAGATACTGGCGTGGCGACAGTGGTCTCACAGGTCCCATGGCAACTCGGCTGGCCGGGTCGTCTGATCTGTATGAACACGCTGGGCGCGCGCCGTACTGCAGTATCAATTTTATCACTAGCCACGATGGCTTTACTTTGAACGACTTGGTCAGTTACAAAGACAAGCACAATCTGGCTAATGGTGAAAGCAATCGCGATGGGGACAACCACAACTGTAGTGACAACTATGGAGTAGAAGGTCCGACTCGCCGCAAGCCTATCGAGACTTTGCGAGTGCGTCAGATCAAGAATATGTTCGCGACCCTCCTGATGAGTCAGGGGGTTCCTATGATCGTGATGGGAGACGAAGTGCGTCGGACGCAGCAAGGCAATAACAACGCCTACTGCCAAGACAATGAAATCTCCTGGTTCAATTGGTCGTTGGTGAAACGCCATCAACACGTAAGGGACTTTGTAAAAGGCTTGATCAAGCTGCGCAAAGGCCAACCCACAATCCGACGAGCGCGATTCTTGACTGGTCGCCCTGTGGATGATCGCGGTGTTCCCGATGTGAACTGGTATGGACATCAGGGCTTGCCGTTTAACTGGGAAAACCCCAGTGGCGGTTTGATCTGCTGGCTGCTGGCTCCTTTGGTCGCCGATGATCCAGAGGGTAAAGGACGCGATTTAATGTTTCTGTTCAACGGAACAACCGAAACGCTGTCCTTCCGATTGCCGGAACAGACTCGCTGGCTTAAGTGGAGCTTGTTGTTTGATACCTCTGCGGACTCACCCTTGGATATTTTTCCAGAAATGGATGGTCCGCCCGCACCGGCAAATCGACAAGTCGAGTTGGTTTATCGCAGCATGAAAGCGTTTGTAGCAGAGCGTCCTGGAGGCAAAGCCTAAGCATGTCAGGTGTCGCATGTCACCTGAGATGATGGTTCAGTTTTCCAACGGGTGTATGAAACATCGGACTGACGGATTGTATCGCATCCCGAGGTTCGGTGGTCCCATGAACCTTTCGCAGCGAAAAAAGGCGCTGCCCCGAGAACTTAACGGTTGTCGTGAGTCGCATAAAATTTTGCGTTGCAACTGACCGTCGAATCCTTAGGCCCTTGGCTTTCAGATCGACTGGTTGGAACACGAAGTGCCCGCCAATTTTTTTGTCGTCTCGTTAACATGATTCCCTAACTTCAACAAACCTCCTATCCCCCGAGCCTCTCCTGCCAGGAGCGGTCCGGGGTTTTTTTCTAGCCATGAAGTCCAGAATTCAACTCTTACAGCTTATCGCCGCCTCGGTAGGCTTGAAAAAATTCACGCGCCGCTGGATGCCAGGCAATCCCTTGCCAGTGAGCCGCCTGTTCGGCAGTCAAGATGCCCACAGCGGACACGGCTGGACTGTACAGTCCTTTCAGCACTTGACTGACCATGATGTCGGGAGCCTGCTGGTCACAAACCAGATAGGCGGTGGTAGCCACTGTACGGATCGTCGCTTCCGATTTCAGGCCGGCGGGATATTCCTTGCTGCTCAACTGGATGGGATGGAAGGTCGGCTCAGCCAAAGCGAACTGCCAGGCCTGTGGGATATCGAGCAGTTGAAACTGACCCGATTGCATAGCTGTCAACACGTCGGATGATCCCATGCGGCTAACCAGAATAGCTGCATCGAACGAATTGTCGACTGTTAGGCCGCCGGTCAGAGTTTCGACCAGCGTCATATCTTGAACATCCACTCCGCAGAATTTTAGCAAGCGCTTGGCGGTGACGCGCGATCCCGCTTTGGCTTGACCCACGTAGACGCGTCGACTTTTCAGATCAGCCAAATCCTGGATTTCGCTGCCGGTTCTGGCAAGTACATGGACAACTTCGTAGTAAAGTGGCGCGACCACCGCAACATCGGAACCTCCCACGACATCTGCTTGTAGAAGCGCCAGGTGGACCAGTCCCGCGCCCAGATGTTCGATGTTTTCCGCCGACCCCTGAGTACTCAGCAGTTCAACCTTTTTGCCGGAATACTCGGACACCGCTTTTGCTAAAACGCTTGCCACTACGCTGTAGTCACCTCCCTCTAGCCCAGCGGCGACTCGTACCACGCTTGGCATCCGTTCTTTGAACCAGACGCTTTCAGGCACAAGCAGCAAAAGCCAGGCAAGAATCATTAGGCTGATAGTTGTGAAGATGCCACGCTGTACCCAGCGATGAGTTGCCGTAGGTTCAACGACACGGTTATCCAAAACTGCGCCAATGATCGGAACGCCCAGCAACCAACTCCAATAGCGTCGCCAGGCTGGAATAGGTCTGGCCGATATAGGCAGTCGCTTCAACGTGCGATCCAGGTCATCAGCCAGAGCGCCGGCCGAATGATATCTTTGTTGAGGTGCCTTATTCAGGCAGATTTCTACGATCGTTTCGAGATCTTTTGACAGGTCGGGACGTAGAGTTCGCAGTCGCGGGGCAGGGCGGTGGATCACCTGCATCAAGGTTTGTAGCGCGTTTTCAGCTCGAAACGGTGGTTGCCCGGTTAGAATTGCGTACAGGACCGCACCCAGCGAGTAGACATCGGTTGCTTCGTTCTGCATGCCTGTTTGACCGGCAGCCTGTTCGGGAGACATAAAGCTGGGTGTCCCCAGCGCAGCGCCGGTTACCGTTAGTCCCGTTTCTTTACCTACGATCTTGGCTAGGCCAAAGTCTGTTAGGCGAATCTGATCGTTCTTGTCCACCAACACATTGGCAGGCTTCAAATCGCGATGAACGATGCCATGATCATGCGCGAATTGGATGGCCAGTGCGGCATCGCGTACGTAGCGAGCTGCAGTGGCACCATCCATCGGCTTTTCTTTGGACAGTTTATCCAGATCAGTTCCTTCAACATAATCCATGGAAAAGTAATGGTGCCCAGCCTGCTCGCCACATTGATACACGGTAACGATCCGTGGATGATTTAGCTTGGCAGCGCTACGAGCTTCCACGTAAAATCGCTGCACCTCTTCATCGCTGGCTAGCACCCCCGAACGCAACATCTTGATCGCAACCGGTCGATCCAGGTCGATCTGGCGACCATAGTAGACCACGCCCATTCCGCCCCGCCCGATGACTCGCAGCAGTTCGTATTCTCCGAAACGACAGGGAAGTTCAGGCTGACTGAATTCACGCTTGCCTTGCGATCTGGCGATCGATTGACCAGCAAAGACCGGTAGCGTTTCCATGTGAGGATCCAAAGCCGGTCCGGATTCCAGAAACGATATCTGCGAGGTTTGGGGCAGCAGGGCACCTAGTGACGGACCGGCCTGCTTTTCGATCCAATCTGCAGCGGCCAGTAAGGCAGATAGCTTCTCTTGTAAGCCAGGTGAGTACTTGGAAAGAAACGCTTGTCGATCAGGTGACTGACCAGAATCGCAGTTGGTCAGATATTCAGCCAGAGCCCGGTCCAGTTCTAGATCGATCTCTTTTTCGTTCGAATCTGTCACAATACAATCCGTCTTTCCGTGCTTATGCCTTATTCCTTGGCAGTGATTCTAGCCGATTCAGGCGGCGTTTTCTTAGAAAATGGTCCAATCGGAAAAGCTCAGCGTCATCCCGGCGTCTACGCTTCCGTTTGTGAATCGATAAATCGCTTGGACGCAAGATCGTCCCAGGCCAGTCCGGGGGTTAGACACCATAACAAGGCCATGCGCCGCTGATAAACGACCTTGGCTTGCCGTAACCGTTGTTCGGGTGTCAGGTTTCCGCCGGAAGCCCACCCGTTCAGTTCGATGGCATGCTGAGCGCATAACAGGAGATCATAGATCCGAACGACCTGATCGTTTGATCGCAGTACAGACCGATCCGTTAGCGATTCGACGTTATGCTGCATGTTTTGCAAAAACTGTTGAATGATTTGTCGCGATGTCAATGCGTCGATATGCTTGACGTCCACCGTCGGTTCGGTTTCAAAACCCAAAACCCAGGCTAGTGGCCAAGCGTATTCTAGCTTCCAGCCGATAGTACGACTGAAATTTTGCGATGCCTCCGAACGGCTTACTGCTAACACTTCACGCTCTTCCCGCGACACAAACCGTTCCAAGTCTCTTGACTTGATCGCCCCAAGAATGGCGGTTCGAGGAATCAGGCTCTCGCTAGCCGACACCCAGGAGAAAACCGCGCCCAACCCCAGAAGTCGAGCAGCAATCTCCTCGATGGATCGAAGCCGTAAGTCAGTTGGTAAGTTGGGTGCTGAATCGGATAGTTCCAAGCCCAAGTGTTCTAGCAAAACTAGGTTTTCGTTTCGCATGACAGTTAACTCATCTAACGGATCTAAAGTTCCGATTGCTTGAATCAGTTCCGGCAGTTCCTCGACGGTCTGATCGGCAGTCGAAAACTCGGTCACGGTCTGGTACAACGCTCCGCACAGTTCCCCAATGTCTCTTACCGTCAATTCGGCCGCCGAACCGGGCACCTGGAATTCGACGGTTTGATTCAATGTCTGTTGTTGGGAATCGTTCAAAAATTCTTGCCGATCTGATCGCTGCATCAGAAAATTTTCTAGCATCTCCAGCAAGCGGCCAGGCAACAAGATGGCTTGGTCACTTTGTGGCTCCAACAGCAAACCACAATTCCTGAAGCGAGCAGAGAGCAAACAGGGGACATCGAATGTCCGCGTCTTTGCTAGATTGTTTGTCAGGTCCCGCACCTGGTATTGCGCGACGAACTGGTCGGCTGCGGTCGGGCTATGAAACGCGATGATCGCAAACTGGCCTTCAACTTCAACAACCAGCGGACTGAACCTGTCGTTATCCTGAGACAACTGTACCAGCGTCAACGGTCCAGCCAGACACTGGGCGACCGCGCCGAGGTCCTGTCGCTGGACCGATTCGACCAATTGACTGACCGTTTGCATCGCTTGCGCCCTTCCAAACGCTTCTGTACACCAATCGGCTATTGCACTAATAGCGGTTCTCCACAAACATTAGTTTAGACGCCAGTCCATTTCGCAGCTAGCAAGTCACCGGTCAAAAATAGCAAATTAAGAGGCCAAATTTGTGACGTTCAGTCCGATTGGGCAATTCCGACTATATCGCTTATCAAAATCCGTGAACGGTTACTTTGTGCTAACTCGCAAGTCTGGTACGCTCTTACAGTTCGCAGTGACCCAATTTTTCTTAGTCTTTTTGATGGCGACGGTGTCGATATGTGGATGAGTCTCGTGGGGATGGCAGCATTAATTGGTATTGCAGTATTGTTTTCCAATAATCGTAGCCAAATCAAACTGCGAACCGTAATTGGGGCGTTCGTGATCCAAGCTGGCCTGGGAGCATTTGTACTATATGTACCTATTGGAAAAGACATTTTGGCGGGCGCTTCTAACGCAGTCTCGCAAGTAATTGGTTACGGCCAAGATGGCATTCGTTTCATGTTCGGTGGACTTGTTTCTGACAAGATGTTCGAGCAATTTGGTGGCGATGGTTTTGTGTTCGCATTTCGGGTTCTTCCGGTGATTATTTTTTTCTCGTCTTTGATCTCGGTATTGTATTACCTTGGAATCATGCAGTGGGTTATCCGATTGTTGGGCGGCGCGTTGCAACTGATACTGGGTACGTCCAGAACCGAGTCGCTCTCTGCGACTGCAAACATATTTGTCGGGCAGACCGAAGCCCCGTTAGTTGTCAAACCGTACATTGCACGAATGACACAGTCGGAGCTTTTTGCAGTCATGTGTGGCGGCTTGGCCTCGGTGGCAGGTTCTGTTCTAGCCGGTTACGCCTCCATGGGAGTCAAGATGGAATATTTGATTGCAGCTTCCTTCATGGCCGCACCGGGTGGGCTGCTGTTTGCTAAGATTATCGTGCCAGAGACTCAGGAGCAGGCGGAAGAAGCTGAGCTGGTGCACGGGCAAATAGACGATAATCCGACCAACGTCATCGATGCTGCAGCCATTGGTGCCGCTGATGGACTCAAGCTAGCGCTTAATGTGGGAGCGATGCTGCTAGCTTTCATTGGATTGATATCGCTGATCAACGGTATCTTGGGCGGCCTGGGGACGTGGCTAAGTATCCCTGGCCTGTCGCTGGAAGGCATATTGGGTTGGTTGTTTTCCCCATTGGCGTTTGTAATCGGAGTACCTTGGTCAGAATCTACGGTAGCGGGTTCCTTCATAGGCCAGAAATTGGTGGTCAATGAGTTTGTGGCCTATCTGAATTTTGCTCCCTATCTAAAAGACGAAGCCTTGATTGGCCAGGCGGCCATGTCTCAGCAGACCAAGGCGATTGTCTCGTTTGCTCTGTGTGGTTTTGCTAATCTTTCGTCGATCGCCATCTTGTTGGGCGGCTTAGGTGCTATGGCTCCAAGTCGGCGGCAGGAGATCGCTCGCTTTGGGCTACGCGCGGTATTGGCGGGCACTCTCTCGAATTTGATGTCGGCCACGATCGCAGGTTTCTTTCTAGCGATTTCGGCCTAACACTAAATTCTTACTAACTTGCTTCAGATCGGCAGTATCGCACATGCGTGGCCATATTGGCTATTTCTGGGAGACTCGATAGTTCAGCACCAGGCCGGTGCCTATTTGCTCACAGCGTACCCAAAGCGGATTTTCAGTCGTAACGGCGGCACGTGGAATCTGCAATTGCCTTGAGTGGATCGACTTACCCACTGGTGCGTCGAGGATCTGAAAAGTTTGGTAGGCATGTCCGCGCGGGAATAGCTTGCAGTCAAAGCTAACAGACTGAGCTGAGCTGTTTAGCAATTCGACTTCAATTTTCATCACCGCATCATTGACGGGATCGATTTGCCAATCCAATTGCAGTTCGGGATGTCCCAGCCTCACTTGGCGAAAAAGACTAAATCGCTTATCGCTCTTGCCCCGTAAATGGAACGCAAATTCCAACGCGTGAATTCCTGCGGATGCGTCGTGGCGAAAATCGAACGGAATTTCGATCGTGTCGGTTCGCATGGCCGAAAGTTGCAGTTCCTGAGACGCCACTTGATTCTTGATTAAGTAAGGTGAATGGATGGCAATAGATCCATTTAGGTCACTTCCGAATGCGTTGAGCATGCGGAATTGCAGCTTTCCACGCTCTGAAACTTCACTGGTCAATTGCGTTGTCAGAAGTTCAAACTCTCGTTTTATGCGCACGATCTCAGGTTCTACATCGAATAAGATGACTGGCCAAGGACCGATCGGCAGTCGCTGCAACTGACTGCCAGATGGCAATTGCACGGTCTCGATGGGAACTTCACGCCCCCAGACGTCGATTGCCCTCGGCCCAGATCCCAGGTAGACCTCTTCGACAACCGGTTGCTGGCTCCAGGCGATCATGACGCCCTGGCCATCCTGCTCGAATAGATGATTGTCGCTTTGGTTTGGCAAATCCAGAGCCCCCAAGTATTGCTTGGAACCGACAGCGCGCGATAAGATTACCCAGGGGACTAGCAATTCGCTGCAGTTGGCATCACGATCCAGCAGTCCATGCTGATCATCCGTGATTTTTGTTGCAAAAGCAGCTTGTATTCTAGCCTGACCAACGGCGATCATTTGCTGTGCCAAGTCCTGAGTGCGGGTCTGTGACGAGTAACTGTCGGCCGGAAGCGGTTCAATGGAAGTCCAAGTTTTGATCGGCAAGTTCTGGCGCTGCTTAGCATAGATTAACAACTCTGCTGGCGTCAGTGCGGGGCTGGCTGAATAGTGAAGTGCCCACCAGGGGGACTCATTCTCCGTTTCAGGATTATTAGTATTGGTTGCCCGATCAGGTTCGAGCCAATCCCAGCCTGCCACAAGTTTTACATCTTGTCCAAGCGATTGAATTTGTCGCAGCATATTGGCCACTTGCTGGGTGTAAAATGTATCATTAACAAAGCTCAAATCACTCTCGTTACCCAATTGCAGCCATTCCAGTCCAAAGTTGATTTGTAACAAAAGCGGCTCGATCGATTGAAGCCATACTTGAGAATCAGAGAACAATGATGCAGCATTGCTTGGGTTCACGCGGTCATTAAGAATTTCCGAGATGCCTGATGGCGGATGATCCAACACACCCACGCAGTGAACGCCTTGCTTTTTTAGTTGTCCCATCAATTGATTGATTTCGCTTACGGCCTGAGTGTTGGAGTGTTCGATCCATACAGGCAGCTTTACCCATCCTAACGACAACTGTTTGGTCAGCGCAGGCAGTTTTTTTGTTTGAAAACCGCTGTGGCTGGTAATTGCCCAACCAAACGGACTGGGCTGGGATTCTACGGCATCCAGGACTGCTAAATTGAAGCTGCGCATACACTGCTGGTTCAGACTAGCCTGCACACGATAAAAGCCTACACTTGCTGGCGTGAACTGCCAACTTGCAGCGCAACTGGCCATTTGACTTGAATTGCCAAATGAGACCTCGTTTCTCTCAGTCCGATTCTGCGACCGTTTTGAACGACTTGAGGGGTGCGGCTGGATATGGACCAGATGAGGCTGATTGGTATTGAGCGAACTAGCTGGTTTGGTGTTGGACTGGTTTGGTTGCCTTTCCAGTTGTACGATTTGCTCTTGAACGATTTGATTGTCGATATCAAAAACTTGAAATTGAACCGACTGAATCGAATTTGGTATTCCAATCGCATTTAGTTGCAGAGTGACAGTTGCCCCGGGCTCAGTGAGTCCATTTTCTGCGTTGGAAGAAAGCTGGATGCGTGGCAACTGCAAGACCTGCAAGTTGTCGAATCTTGCGATACCGGGAGCGTAACCCCCTTGAGTCGTTCTGATCACTAGCTCACCGACTACCACCGACCGGTCCGGTAAATCGACTCGGGGGCTGACTACCGTGATCCAGTCCTGAGTGTTAGTGACGCTTTGAGTTTGAAATATGATCGGTTCTTGACCTGTCGAAGTATGAAGGTGAAGTTCTACCAAAGCTTCTCGATCTGCCAGATTTTGACAAGCCAAATCCGCTTGTAGACGGTAGCTGAAACGTGAGTCCAAGGAGAACTTTGGGCTACGCAGTTCAAAGGCACCATCTTCGATTCGCACTTGCAGACAGTTGTTCAGCACGGATTGATCCATCAGCTTCTCTAGGAACTCGGGCATCGTTTCCGAAGTGAACTCGGGGTCCCATTTCTTGGTTTTCCACGCGTGATACAGTTTTGCCAGAAACAGTTGTGCTTCACGCCCCTGACGGGCCATTTCTGAGTCACGGGGCAATATTTCGGCGCTAACATAGTTGGGGTGTTGGCGATCTTTTCGGCGTCGCCATCCGTCTGGCTGTCGATCCGCATTCAGGTCGCAATCCATCTGAAAGTTGCAGTGGTATGCAGAAGTTAGGTTCAAATCGCTCAGATCCGCTTTGGTTATGCCGCTAGCCAAACAGCCGAAAAGCATGACAATGACATGAACAGCCTGGGAAAGAGACAGATGACAAGACATAGCAACCCAATAACCGATTGGACGGGATTGGTCGCTGCCGTCCGTTAGCGTCAGGCCAGTAGATGCAAGTCGCCTAGACCAGACGGCGCTCAGGTCGCTATTCGAGTGGTAATTGGGAGTATTCATTTTGTCAGAACTGAAGATTGCAATTGCTCTTACGAGCCTTCGACAACCGTTTCGGAAAGCTTTACACACTGCGGCAAATTTAGGGGCTACAGGTGTCGAAATCGATGCCAGGCACGGGATTAGGCCGAATGAACTGAGTGAAACGGGCAGACGGCAATTGCGGAAGATGCTGTCGGATCTCAATTTGTCGGTTGCAGCGGTGCGCTTTCCCACCAGACGTGGCTACGATTGCGTGGAGGATCTGGATCAGCGACTACAGGCCACCAAACAGGCCATGAGTTTCGCGTTCAGTCTTGGCGCATCTGTAGTGATCAACTCGGCGGGTGTCGTTCCTGAAAAGTCTGATGATCCTGCGTATCAGCAGTTGCGAGCCAGTCTAAGCGAAC
>DAIRSD010000073.1:0-13926 GCA_036804625.1 Aureliella sp.
CAAGTTGCCGAAACGCTGAACGACACTCGGCTCGCCGAATAGCCACACTGCATCGATTACTAGGATTCCCAACATTCGGCCCACAGACGCCCAACGATATAGGGGCGATCTTCCTGATTCTCGACCTGATCTTTCGCACCAGAGCTAGAAGAAATCGTATAATCCGAATTTACATCGGCCAGAACATCCACCAAAATCGGCACCACAAAATCCGACTCGGTTTCCCTCACCAAAGGAATTCGCTTATTGACATTCAGAAACAGCATGATTCGACAAAAAATTTTGCTTCAAAGTTATAGACACTAACAAAGAGCGTCCATAATAGTTGCAAATAGGTTTTTGGCCAGCCCAAGCTATTTTTTGGGGTTTGTTTCATGCCGGTCGATTACGTGCTAAGGCGAACGACACTAATGTAGCTACCGCAAATTTTCAACTGCGGCTCGCCTAACAACGATCTGACGGCGGTTATTATTTCTAATATCCTAGGCCGATGCGAATTACAAAGTTGTTCTGTAGGTCCAAATTGTCGATGGGGCGGCGCTTGTAGATCAGCTCCCGCTCGAAAACGTAGCCGATTTCGGCAAAACCAATTCGTCGACCATCTCGCATCATTTCGTTTTGCCCCCATTCCAGGCCAGCCACGATGCGCACATCGTTAATATCTACGGAATCCTCTGATCCGTCCGTCCGCTCGATGGTCCAGTTGCCACCGCCATAGTAACCGGCCACATACCACCACCAATCCTTGTTGCCTAGAGTCGTCAGGAATGCAGACAAATTGGGTTCGGGGAAGAACAAGTCCAGCCGCGTGGTCGGATTGGGTTGAAGAAGAACGCCAACGGCAGGAAGAAATTTTACTCGATTGCGATCCAGGTAAAATGCTCCCAATTTCATGGTGGCCTGCGGAGTCATTCGAATGCGTCCTATGCCACGTCCCATCACTCGAATACTGTCCGAACTGATCGCATCAAAGTCACTGAAGACACCCACACGAACCCCTAATTCCGCCCCGAAAATTTGATTAGGATCTGACTGCCATCCCGAGTCTAAAAACGCTGAAAAGGCATTGGGCGGTAGGTCCGCAGTATTACCCGGAGCAACACTTGGATTGGGACCATCCCATAGATGAAATGAAAAGGAGGGGAGCAAGTAAAGTGGTTGATTGGAGATAAACGCATTGGGAATCACCAGGGCTATGGCCAAGTCGGTATCATTGATACCAAGGGCATTGTGATCGTTGTTGCCGTGAATGTAGGCATGGCGTATGCGTGGCCCTTGAAATAGTCGGATGAAGTTGGGGGATTGTCCGTAAGAGCTACCAAGCATACTTGCCTGAGAATCCCAACCGCTCCACGACCCATTACCACTGGAATAGCCAGGCGCGCCATACTGTCCATAGGGCGACGTTCCGTATCCTCCGGGCCAGCCAGAGGCTCCGCCAAATCCTGAATTGGGTGATCCGCCAAACCAATTCGAAAACCAACTGCCCGAACCGTTGGAGTAGTTGTAGTTGCCAGGAAATAGTGCCGAGGGTGTACTATTGGGATAGAGTCCAGTGGTTGAATAGTTGTTTGGCAGCAACGCAGGATTAGTGTTCACGATAGCACTTTGTCCCGCACCAGGCAAAATGGGAGCTGGCCCCGTATAAGACGGATACCCGCCGGTTCCAATTCCCCCCAGCGGAACGCTTTGAGCGCCAGGTACTCCGGCTGGGTAAGCGCCTACTCCCGGCGCGACGTAGCTTGGTGCACCGTAATTGGGCGCTGGCAAGCTTGATACTCCAACCCCGGCCGCATAGTTGTTAGGCGCGTTGACGTAGCTGGGCGGTACTGGACTGTAGCCTGGATTGGCAGGATAAATGCCAGGCGTTGCGGCCGAAAAGCCAGGGACCGTCGATGGGTTTGCGGCCGCCCCCATGGCTGGCGGCAGCACAGACGCCCCGGTTGCACCGCCACTTTGCGGCCAACCTGGACGCGCAGCATACGGATCAAAACCCATCGAGCCACCTGGATTCAGCGGTACCATTGTCGGGACACTGGATGAGCCTGGACCACCGGTCGAAGGTAGACTTCCGGCTTGAGCAAGACGCAATCCATGACTAGGATTGTTTCCGCTGTTCCATGCCTGCCCCCATCCAGTCGTCGCTCCGTGGAGCGCGATCAGAGCGAATAGCATCGACTTAAGGTTGGCTGGAACCATACAATGGACTGTTACGTGGCTGAGCGGTAACGATTATAGTGTCATAAAACTGCGCAGGCGGCCGTCTGGCGCAGAAGCTCACTTGTCTGCTGTAGTCAATTCAAGCGCCGATCGTCAAGAGAGTTTGAACCACCTTGGCTACAATGCGGTAGAATCCCTTTAGATCAGTCGCACCATGAACTCTTTAGCTAGCAATTTACCATTGCGCTTCGTACGCTTGCTGATGAAGTTTTGCCTGATCGTTTGGGCCAGTCCCTATAGCCTAATAGGACTGTCGATTGGAGCCCTGGGATTGCTAACCGGAGGGCGGATTCGACTTCGAGCCGGTGCTGTCGAGTGCTTTGGCGGCGCGTCGGCTTGGGTAGTTAGACATTTACCTACCGGACCGCTAACGATTGGAGTCACATTAGGACATGTGATTCTGGGCCAAAATTCCGATGGACTAATTGTGGCTTCTGATCACGAACGCGTACACGTGCGGCAGTTCGAGCGATGGGGACCACTCATGGGACCTGCCTACTTATTGGCCTCCGGCTATCTTTGGCTAAACGGTCTTGACGCCTATCGCGACAATCCGTTCGAAGTAGAAGCGTACCGCAAAGCACCTTAATCAAAGACAACTGGTGGACAAACTCTGTGAATTACTCGAGAATCAATCTTTATCCAGATTAGAATCGCTTGCTCTCAAACCAAAGTAGAGTCTGTGGCATGAACAAAATTGAAGAAAAAGCGGCTATTGACCTAGTCATGCGACTGCTGGCCATTCCTGGCAAAAGCTGCGAAGAATCCTTGATTGCCCAAGCCATATTGGCCGAACTGCAGCAGATGGGAGTCCCGGCAGGCTGCATCAGCTTCGACAATGCCCATAAGCGCACACCTCAGCCGGGCCAAGTGGGCAACTTGATCGTCAAACTACCGGGCAACAAACGACTGCCACGGGTTATGCTGTCAGCGCATATCGATACCGTCCCCATCTGTGTGGGCTGCCTGCCGAAGAAACGTGGCTCCGTTATCGTCTCGGCCAACCAGCATACCGGCCTGGGTGCGGATGACCGTGCCGGGGTGGCAACGATTCTGACGGTGCTACGCGGCTTGATCAACAACTCGGAAAGCCCGCCAGTGACCGCCGTGTTTTTCGTTCAAGAGGAAATCGGCTTGCAAGGCAGCAGACATTTGCAGATGGGTAAACTAGGCTCGCCATCCTATGCAATCAACTTTGACGGCGGCAATCCTTACAAGCTTACGGTAGGAGCCACCGGCGGCGAACGGATGCGAATTCGCTTGACAGGGTTACCCGCCCATGCTGGGCTAGCACCTCACTCTGGCGCAAGCGCCATCACGGCCGCCGGCCTGGCCATCGCTGCCTTGCACAAAGACAAGTGGTTGGGATTGGTCAAGAAAGGAAATCGTACCGGCACCAGCAATATCGGGATCATCCGTGGCGGCACCGCGACCAATGTCATAACAGATCTTGTCGAAATAGCCGCTGAAGCTCGAAGCCACGATCAGTCCATGCGCACTGCAATCGCCAGCGCTATAGAGAATGCGTTTCATGACGCCGCAGCCAAAGTGGTTAGTGATCAAGGCACGGCGGTTCGCGCGGATGTCGAGCGGCATGTGGACTACGAATCGTTCCGCCTGGACGAAAACTCGCCTATCGTCAAGTGGACCCACCAAGCCATCGTCGATTTGGGCCAGACCCCCGAAGTCGGCGTTACCAACGGTGGCATCGATGCCAATTGGTTGGTACTACATGGAATACCGACAGTCACGCTTGGTTGCGGCCAACGAAACGTCCATACCAACAAAGAGGAATTAGACATCGCAGACTACCTTGCGGCAATCAAAATCGCTAAGCGAGTTCTTCATTATGCTGCCTGACGACAAGCTGTGCTTGTGCTTTCACGTGAGCTGGCGCAAGGTCATCAACTACATTCGCGTGCATCGCGTCCAAGTACCCAGCCAGTTATCCGAATGCCAAAGCGCTGGAACGGGCTGTGGCTGGTGCCGCAAGTCGATCAATCGTCTTGTCCAACAGATGAAGGATCAACCTCCAAACGCCTCGGAAATCGAATCCTGGCTGGTAGAGCAATACCCGACAAGTGCGGCGTACAGGGCAGGGCGGATTAAGTACATCGCGGCCGGTCACGGTCAGCCGCCTGAGCATACCGATCCATCGCAAAATTCCTGATATACCCGCCGGTAGACCTCCACCGTCGCTTGCGAGTCAGGCAACCTTCACTTAGCATGATGATTGGCAACGAACTTGTTTCCAATTCGATCATTGATCAATTTCCATCACAAGCAATGTACCTGAGAAAGACCCATCTATGCCTAGCCTGCTCACTCAAAACGTCAGCGGAGTGACGATTGTCCGCTTCCGGGAAAAACGCAGTGTCGACGCGGGAAATATCGAAGCCTTAGGTTCCGAGATGCTTGCGCTGGTCAAGGTTCAGCACTTGAAAAACATATTGCTCAATTTTGAAGGTGTTGAATTCCTGTCCTCGGCAGCCTTCAACAAGCTGATTGAGCTGAACAATGAAACGAAAAACGTGGGGGGCATCCTGAGAGTCACCGGGTTGCGAGCCGAGATTCTAGAAGCCATTAAGGTTCTGCGTTTGAACAAACACCTGGACATTCGGCGGTCTGAAGCCGAGGCGCTGAAAGCCTACGGCGTTGATTCATCGGCGGCTCAATAAGGGCATAACTATCACGTCGATTGCCAGCGATCCACTTTGGCCTGTGTTCGATTCTTTGGCAATCTTTTCCTGCGGGAGTATCACGATGCCCGATACGATCTGGACCTGGGTGCTGGAGGAGAGAATCCCCAGTTCTCTGCCCATTGCACATGCAGTCCTAGATCGTCTGTTGCAAGCCATGAATCAGGCGGGCTGGGAAGGACGCGACTTCTTCCATGTACAGATGGCCAGCGAAGAAGCTCTGGTCAACGCCGTTACCCATGGAAATAAAGAAGCTGCAGATAAACGCGTCGAATTAGAATTCCGGGTCTCCCCAGATCAAGTTTATCTGCGCATCAAGGACGAAGGGGATGGTTTTCGGCCCGATGATCTTCCCGACCCTACCTGTGGTGATCGACTGGAGTGTCCCCACGGACGCGGCGTATTTCTGATTCGAGAAATGATGTCTGAAGCTCGCTATTTGGGACGCGGCAATGAGGTCGAAATGCTAAAACGACGTCATGAAGCTCCGCCCTATTCGATCGACGACGATGACGATGTATTTACTACCGACGACTGATCGGAGCGCGAGCGTTAACCCGTATGCCTGCACTCCGAAAAACACAGTCTCATGAGCTAAATGCCATCAGTCCTATGGATAAACTTCGAGTCGTAGGGGCTCGCACTCATAACCTGAGGAATATCTCCCTGGAGATTCCTCACCAACAATTGACCGTGATCACTGGTGTTAGTGGCAGCGGAAAGAGTTCCTTGGCGTTTGATACCTTGTATGCTGAAGGCCAACGTCAATACATCGAGAGCCTGTCAACTTACGCTAGGCAGTATCTCAATCAGTTGCCCACGCCAGATGTCGATAGCATCGAAGGCCTACAACCAACACTGTGCATCGATCAGCGCGTTGCCATTGCCAATCCGCGCAGTACTGTGGCCACCATCACGGAAGTCTATGACTACCTGAGATTGTTGATGGCCCGAACTGGTACTCCCCATTGTTACGCTTGCGGCCAGCCCATTATCCAGCAAAGCTCCGATCAAATTCTCAGTACCATCGGTAATCTGCCTGAGGGCACCAAACTGGTCATGCTGGCCCCAATGGTACGTGGACGGCGTGGAGCCCATCGAGATGTGTTTTCAGCCATTCGAAAAGCTGGTCTGGTGCGAGTGCGAGTAGACGATGAACTGTTTGAGATCGACAGTGTGCCAGAGCTGGCTGTTCGAAGAAATCATACGATCGAAGCGGTTGTCGACAAAATCGTCGTGCGTCCCGACAATCAAAAGCGCTTGGCCGATTCGCTGGCTACCACGTTGCGTTTGGCGAATGGATTGGCTTCGATCAGCTATTTGACGCCGTCGAAGGCAGCCTCCGATCAACCCAATCAATGGACGGAACAGTTCTTCAGCACTCGCTATGCCTGCGCTGCATGCGGGACCAGCATAGAAGAAATCGAGCCTAGGACGTTCAGCTTCAATAGCCCCTACGGTGCCTGCCCGGCCTGCGACGGTTTGGGCCAAACGGTCGAATTTGATAGCCAAGCCGTCGTTTCGGATTGGCAAAGTTGCGTCGACGAAGGAGCGATTTGTGCGCTAACGGGCTCACCTAGCAGTTTATTGCGACAACTGCGGCCCGCTGTCGAAGAATTGATAAGCCAGTTCTCAATTGATACTAAGACTCCGCTGTCAAAACTAAAATCCGCTGATCGAGCCCGTCTGTTCAGCGGTACGGATCAACATCCAGGGCTGATCAAACTTTTGAATCAACATTATTCGGCAGGCAATGAAAAGTGGTCCCAGTGGCTGGAGTCGTTTCGCAGTCCTCAGCCTTGCTCAACGTGTAATGGCTCTCGGCTGAGGCGCGAGGCAATGTCAGTCACAGTGGCAGGCCAATCGATCGCCGATATTTGTCGCATGAGCATCAACGAGTGCTTACCGTGGCTTGAGAAACTGGAGTTGCCAGCCGATCTGCAGCAGATCGCTCGACCAATCTTGGCTGGCATGCTGCACCGACTTCGCTTCTTGGTCCAGTCGGGCGTTGGCTATCTGACATTGCACCGGTCAGCCGACTCACTGAGCGGCGGCGAATTGCAGCGAGTCAGACTGGCAACCAGCATCGGAAGTGGTCTGGTAGGCGTCTGTTACATTTTGGACGAACCATCGATTGGCCTCCATCAATGTGACAATGATCGATTAATCCAGTCGCTGCGAGATCTACAACGGCAGGGCAATACAGTCATCGTTGTGGAGCATGATGAAGCCATGATGCGGGCCGCTGATCTTCTGGTAGACATGGGGCCTGGCGCCGGTCAGCAGGGCGGTCAGATTGTTGCTCAGGGGACACCAAAGCAAGTCGAAAAAAGTTCCCAATCATTGACCGGAGCCTACCTGAGCGGCCGCCGTAGCGTTTGCCTTCAGCGACAATTACGATCTCCGCGCCCGAAACAGGAGATTCGCTTAAGTGGTGCAAGGCTGAACAACCTGCAAAATGTCAACCTACAGTTACCCCTGGGCTTATTCGTGGGCATTACTGGTGTCAGCGGTAGCGGCAAAAGCTCTTTGATCACTCGAACTTTGATGCCCGCCATCAAACAGCAACTCACCCCTACCACCGGCCGGTACCCGGGCCCTTTTCAGAAGCTCAGTGGCGTCCAGCAGTTGGACAAGCTGATTGAACTTAGCCAAGCACCCATCGGACGCACGCCGCGTAGTACACCAGCTACCTATTGTGGAGTCTTCGACCTGATCCGCTCCGTCTGGGCAAATACCAGGGAAGCAAAGAGCAAAGGATATACGGCCAGCCGCTTCAGCTTCAACTCGGGCAATGGACGCTGTCATGCGTGTCAGGGTCAAGGTCAGGAGAAGATCGAAATGAACTTCTTGCCTGATCTATTTGTTACCTGCTCAGTATGCAATGGCCTGCGGTACAATCGCCAAACACTGCAGGTCCGCTATCGCGAACGATCGATTGCCGATGTGCTACGCATGTCTATTGACGAAGCTGCAGACTTCTTTCAGAACTTCCAAAAAATAGATCGCAGTTTGCGAACACTCCAGCAAGTGGGGTTAGGCTATTTGTCACTAGGACAAAGCTCAAGCACGCTTTCGGGCGGCGAGGCACAGCGCATCAAACTGGCCACGGAACTGGCCCGCCCCAGCACCAGCAAGACCATCTATTTTCTAGACGAACCTACCACCGGACTGCACTTTGAAGATATCAGGCGTTTGATTGCCGTGCTAAACGGCTTGGTGGATCTTGGCAACAGCGTCGTTGTTATCGAACATAACCTAGATGTGATTCGAAGTTGCGACTGGCTGATCGACATGGGCCCTGGCGGTGGCAGCAGCGGCGGACAAATCATCGCCACCGGCCCCCCCAGTCAAATATCGAAACATCCCAACAGTGTGACGGGACGATATTTGTAGTTGTAGCTATAGGGGGTGTGAGCGTTCGTGACCAGCGTGTGGTCATCACTTTCCGAATATCATAACCCAATCATTACACCAACCATCACATTGGTCCGACCGCGTAACACACCATTTGCCGCAATGTATCGTTACCATGGGCTGGTGGTACGTTTCGCGCTCGCCTTGCCATTTCGGGCATAAACTGTGGAGCGAGGTTTGAGGGTTGTTCGGACATAAGCGGTGTTGTTGCGGCGATCGCTACACGTACCCTACTTGACTGCCGGCTGTCCTGCGTAGATTTTTGGGATGCTGTGGTTTCGTTCTGGCAATATTCTAGCAGCTTTTTCATGGTCGTCGCTGGATTTTTCGAGTCCCATGAGTCAAACTGTAGGTTTGCGTTCTTCGAGCGTGTAGCCTATTGAAGACGTTGTTTTGAGCGAAAGAAAATGCGTATTACCTATACGCCGTTGTCGGCCCTATTCTTACTGGCGCTGGGTGGCTGGTTGGGTAGCGGTCCGGCAAAAAGGTATTGGCGCGAGCGCAATCGGCCGCAGTGGGAGACGTCGCAAGTTGTACGCGGCGATGCCAAGCGAATGATCACTTCGACAGGCAAGATCGAACCTGTGCTGAAGGTCAATGTGGGATCTTTTGTCTCGGGCCCGATACGCGAACTGCATGTTGATTACAATGACGAAGTGAAGAAGGATGAACTCTTAGCCAAAGTCGACCCGCTGCTCTATAAAGCGGCGGTGGACCGTGATCAGGCCACCCTTGCAACGCGTCAAGCAGAAGTCACCCGAGTGGAAGCTCAACTGGCGCTGGCCAAGAACAATATGCAGCGCGGGGAACGCCTGCGACTGAAGAATCAAAAATATCTTTCAGATCGCGAAATGGACGCACTGGTCGCCGAATACAAAGCTCTGGAGGCAGCACTGCAGGTTGCAAAGGCTACCGTCGATCAGGCTCAAGCACAACTGAACAATTCGGTGACTAATTTAGATTATTGCGATATTCTGTCGCCGGTAGATGGGGTAATCTTGGAGAGAAAAATTGATCCTGGACAAACATTGGCTTCCCAGTTTCAAACTCCTGTACTTTTTGTCGTTGCGCCCGACTTGCGGAAGAAGCTTTATGTTTTTGCTTCGGTGGACGAATCCGACATAGGCCTGATCCGTCGCGCCTCGGAACAAAATTTGCCAGTGACATTCAACGTGGATGCGTATCCTGGGGAAGTTTTCGAAGGCAGTATCGAACAGGTGCGATTGGCGGCTACCGAGCTACAGAGCGTCATTACCTATCCCGTCGTAGTAGCTGCCGAGAACCCGGATTTGAAATTACTACCCAGTATGACTGCACAAATTTCTTTTGAAGTGGAATCGTTGACTAACGTGCTGAAGATACCCAACGCGGCACTACGGTTCTATCCAGACACCATCGACTTTGTCAGGCCCGAAGATCGCCCGCTGCTGGATGGCTCCCAATGGGCGCGTCGGCGAAATTCAGAGAATGAAGAGGAAGCTGAACAAAACCAATCAATCAATTTGTCTGCCCAAGAGAAGGCGGAATCGCAACGATCGAGCAACAGGCGTCATGTCTGGGTGGAGAAAAGCGGGATGCTACATGCGATTGAAGTGGAGGTTGGATTCTCCGATAGCCGTTACACCGCTCTTGTAGCCGGAGAAATTGAAGATGGCATGCAATTGGTAACTGGCAAGAAAAGCAAGTCCTAATGATGCGATCGCATCCTAGATAATCAAGAGGGTGGTTGTCGATGGCCTGGTGGGATATCTTCCGAATTGCGCTTCGATCGCTGCGCAAGAACAAAATGCGAGCTGGCTTAACGGTCCTGGGTGTGGTCATTGGTATTGCCGCCGTGACGACGATGGTTTCAATAGGTCAAAGCGCAAGCGCTTTGGTTCAAGGCCAGTTTCAAGCTTTGGGCACCAACGTCATCGTGATCCTGCCGGAGTTCCAGCGGCGTGGAGGAGTGCGCCAGTCTGCTACGGTTACCTTAACTGCTGCAGATAGTCGCGAGGTGGCTCTTCAGTGCGATGACGTGCTGGCCGCTTCTCCAATCGTAGGCGCGGCTGGACAGGTCATTTACGGCAACTCCAATTGGAGTCCCAACGAGATGTTCGGCGTGGGGGCAGACTACTTGCTTGTAAGAAACTGGCCGATTGAAGCTGGTGGCTTTTTCACCGAGGATGACATCAAGGCCAATGCCAAAGTGTGCGTCGTGGGTCGAACTGTCGTGACAAAACTATTTCAAACAGCAGATCCAATTGGTCAAACCATTCGTGTCCGCAATATTCCTTTTCGTATCATCGGTGTGCTGGAGAAAAAGGGAGTCGATATGGTAGGAACCGACAAAGACAACGTCGTATTGATGCCTTACACCACTGTTCGCAAGCGATTGCAAGGATCGTCCTTTGATAACGTCAACGCCATCATGGCCTCAGCCGTGGCCGCTGATCGAATGGATGACGCCACCGAACAAATTGAGCAGTTGCTTTACGAGCGACATGGCATTGCGCCGGGACAACCTCCCGATTTTCGAGTCCAAAACACGACTGAAATCGCGCAAACACTGGGCGTAGTTACTGGAACGATGACTCTGATGCTGTCTGCCATCGCTGGCATATCGCTGTTGGTTGGCGGAGTAGGCATCATGAATATCATGTTGGTAAGCGTGACAGAACGGACGAAAGAAATAGGAATACGAATGGCAGTAGGAGCCAAAGGCGGTGACATTCTGCGTCAATTCCTGGTGGAGGCCGTTGTGTTAAGCTCGATTGGTGGATTGATTGGCGTATTGTTGGGGACAGCGGCATCGATGGGAGCAACTGCACTGATCAATCGCTTCACGGCAGGCGAGGATTGGCCAATGATCATTTCTGTTCAAGCTGCCGTTGTGGCTATGCTATTTGCCGCAGCCGTTGGAGTGTTCTTTGGTTTTTATCCGGCCAGACGGGCAAGTCGCTTGGATCCGATCGAGGCTCTACGCTACGAATAAGGCGATACCCATGTATAGCCAATTTGCGATGGAGGACGCGACTCATGTCGCTAATAGAATTGCGTGATGTAGGCCGCAGTTACAACTTGGGAGAAGTCGAAGTGCATGCACTGCGCGGTGTGACGTTGCACATCGAGCGCGGTGAGTACGTCGCACTGATCGGACCTAGCGGATCAGGAAAGTCAACTTTGATGAACACGCTTGGGTGCCTAGATCGACCTACGCAAGGCAGTTACCTACTGGACGGCGAGGAGATCGTAACGATGTCTCGCGATCAGCGTGCTGCCATACGCAATAGGCAACTAGGATTCGTCTTTCAAAATTTCAATCTTCTCAATCGCACTTCTGCCGTCGAAAATGTCGAATTACCCTTGATGTACAAACGCGGGATAAGCAGTCGCCAGCGGCGGCAAACCGCTATTGACTTGTTAGGAAAGGTTGGGTTAGGGGATCGGCTGTACCATCACTCCAGCCAGCTTTCCGGTGGTCAGCAACAGCGCGTCGCCATCGCTCGTGCGCTGTCGAACAGTCCATCCATTCTCATGGGCGACGAACCGACAGGCAATCTGGATTCCAAAACCAGCCGCGAGGTCATTGGGTTGTTTCGCGAGTTGAACGAGTCGCAGGGATTGACCGTTATCTTGGTCACTCACGATCCCGCCGTAGCTCGCAACGCTAGACGAAAAATCGTCCTGCGAGACGGTTATGTCGTCGAAGATACCGCCGACATCGATCGCGCGCTGGCGGCTCTACATCGCGAACCAGATCAAGAATAGAAACTCAATAAACTATCCGTAATCGCGAATATTTCTGATCGGACGATCAATTTTCTTATTGGACAACCAACTCTATATGATTAGGCATCGAGCATAAAGGCAGCAACCCAAAGCTCTTGCCAGCGATCACATCGGCCAAAGTTGTAGCGCCCAAAGAGGCTTCGATCGAAGCGTAGGTGCAATCCATTTTGGTATGCAGGGGACAAAGGTTTCTCCCGTGCGACTCGATGCCCAAAGGGCAGGTATGTATTCTAACGATCGGTTCTACCGCGTTGACTACGTCAAGGATCGTCACATGTTCGGGCTGAAGTATCAGGCATACACCGCCGCCCACACCGCGCTGAGATTTTAAGAAGCCTGCAACCCGCAAACCCTGTAGCACTTTGGAGAGGTAGGCTCGAGGTACTTGTGTTTTCTGCGCCAGTTCGTCGGTCGACGACCCTGCCGGGCCAGCGTAGGCCAGTTGCACCATGGCGCGCAGCGCATATTCGACCGTCTGCGAGAACACGATCCCTTTTTCTCCTAAATCAAATACGAAAACGAATCAAAGCGCAACGATAATCAAGCGGTGAAAGGCGAGATCATCAACCAAGCCAACGCCGGGCTTGCGGCTGATTCGATCAATAAACTGTTAAGCTCGAACCGACGATTCGTCTACCTTAGCAAATAACATACGACCGGCCTGAGTTTGCAACGTGCTGGTGACAACGACATTCAGCGTTGCGTTAATGCGGTGCCGACCACCTTCGATCACGACCATGGTTCCATCTTCCAAGTAACCGATTCCCTGATCGGGGCCTTCACCCGCTTTGGCGATTCGCACTTCAAACGTCTCTCCGGGCAAAAACTGAGGACGCAGGGCTGCAGCCACCTCATTCAGGTTGATCACTTGAACGCTATGCACCTTAGCCACCTTATTCAGGTTAAAATCTCCCGTGACAAGCTTGCCTTCCAGGTGCTTAGCCAGAAAGACCAACTTCATGTCAACCGGTTGACCAGCAAACTCCGGCAGTTCGCGGTCATAGATCTGAAAGTCCAGTTTGGATTCCGTCCTAAGTCGATTGACTATGTCCAGTCCACGTCTGCCTCGGGCGCGTCGCAAACGGTCATTGCTGTCGGCGATCGCCTGAAGTTCCGCCAGTACAAAGCCAGGCATGATCAACTGGTTCTCGACGATGCTGGTGGACACCAGTTCAGCTAGGCGACCATCGATCAGCGCGCTGGTATCCAGCACCAAGGGCCGAGCCCCTTTCAGTTCACGAGAGAACTCGACGTAGGGTATCACAAATCGAAAATCGTCTTTGGTTTGCAGCAGTAGACTGGTACAAACGTAGCACAGGATAGCCCCCACGATCAGTTGAATGGGGATGACCAAGGATCGATTCTCCGGCAGCAACGGTGTCAGGGCCAGGATCATGACGTAAGCCAGCAATACACCCACCAGAAGCCCAAAATAGATGGCCGAAATGACCTCGATACGCTTTCGGGGAGTAAAGACGTCAACGGCGATAACCCCTAACGCCAACAGCACCGTCCCGAAAATGATCAAGTAGGGCAGAAACTCAGGACCATTCAGGTTCAAACGCAGTACAAGAGTGGCGATCCCTGCCGTTACGCAGATAAAGGCGACTCGCAAAATCAAAAGTACCATAATGATTTCATCCTGATATCGGGGAATGCGGAGTTTGGCCGATGGTAAGTAGTGTATACGATTCCCAACCACTCGTGGGGTAGCAATCGGGTGAGATATTACATTTTGTACGATTCTGACGGAGGGAAGTTGCTTCAGTTCGCCATTTTTCTGTAACTTTCCCCAAAAATGGGTGGCTGTGGCAGGTCC
>DAIRSD010000074.1:0-13818 GCA_036804625.1 Aureliella sp.
ACTGGAAAGGTACGAAGGTTTTTTCAAGTGCCTTGAAGAATCCTATCTACTGGAAGGGCGCAGCGCGATCGAGCAGTCAGGCTTTGTCATGCCCATGCTTTGCTGTTCTCCAGATTTCACACATCCGGATGCAGAACGTCGCCAGTGGGCGGTCCAGTATCAGCAAAAGATGATACGAGTCGCCTATACCCTGGGCGGTCCAGGCACAGTTTGCCGAGTGCTGAGCGGGCACCGCTGGCCAGAACTGACCAGGTCGCAGGGCGTGCAGTTCGCTAGCCAGGGAATCTTGGCCTGCTTGCCTCTAGCTGAAGAGCTGGGAGTGGTCCTTGGTTTGGAGAATCACTACAAGGACGGATTCTGGAAATTCGCCGAGTTCGCTCAGAAGCAAGATGTCTTTCTGGAGCTGCTTTCTTTGATTCCCGATTCAAAATACTTTGGCGTCCAATATGATCCTAGCAACGCAGTTGTGGCTGGAGATGATCCGGTGGAGCTTCTTCGGCAGTTAGCCAGCCGAGTAGTCAGTATGCATGCCAGCGATCGCTACTTAGCCCCTGGTGCCACTCTGGATGATCTCAAGAAAGCGGAAGGCTCCGCTGGCTATGCCGCCATCTTGCATCACGGGGTCACCGGTAAGGGCTTAAACGATTACCCAACCATATTTTCAATTCTTCGACAAGTTGATTATTCTGGATGGATCAGTATCGAAGACGGCATGAACGGCATGGACGAAATGGCTCAGTCGCTGAAGTTCTTACGTCAATCGGTGGATCAATACTGGTCAGACACGGTTAATTAGTAACTCCCCAAACTATAAGAAACCCTGCAATGAATCGAATAACCTTTCCACTCTTTGTATACTTTACGTTCGTCTTGGCTCTGGCAGCAAATGCACAGTCCGCAAAAATCATTTTTCTAGCCGGACGTCCAAGCCATGGTTACGGCTCACACGAGCACTTGGCAGGCTGCCGTATTCTGGCAGATGCGATCGAGCGAAGCACGCAGAAAGGGGTCCAGTGCCAAGTGATTGGCAACGGTTGGCCCGAGGACGACAGCGTGCTGGACGGAGCCAACGCGATCGTGATGTACTGCGATGGCGGCGGTGGTCACCCGGCGATTCGGCACCTAACTAGGTTAGGTGAATTGATGCAGCGTGGCATCGGCTTTTCCTGCTTGCATTATGCTGTGGAGGTTCCCATCCAACGAGGCGGTCCCGAGTTTCTTCAGTGGCTAGGTGGTTACTTCGAAACCAACTGGTCGGTCAATCCGCACTGGGTCGCCAATTACACTTCCCTGCCAACGCATGCCGTCACTCGCGGCGTGAAACCGTTTCAGGCCAACGACGAATGGTATTTTCACATGCGATTTCGTCCCGAGATGTCCGGTGTGACACCGATCCTAAGTGCTATTGCTCCAGCTCATACGATGCTCCGCCCCGACGGGCCTCACAGCGGCAACCCTGCGGTTCGCAAGGAAGTGGCGGAAAATGTTCCTCAGCACACCGCCTGGGTGTTCGAGCGTCCGGATGGCGGTCGTTCCTTTGGATTCACAGGCGGGCATTTTCATTGGAATTGGGGACGCGAGGAGATTCTAAAACTGGTTTGCAATGCCATTGTTTGGACCGCTAAGGTCGATGTTCCAGAGGGCGGTCTACCTGTGCTGCGCCCCAGTGTTGAAAACCTCGAGCAGGGGCAGGACGAACCCATTCCCGGCGATCATCAGCGCGAGAAGATTCAGAAGGAATTTGACTTGCAGTCCGGTTCTGCTGGTGCCCAGCCCGCCACGACTGATCCTAACCTGCCACCCGAGCGTGATCCCAAAAACGCGGTATCCGGCCTGAAAGTTCACGAAGGACTGGAAGTCACTTTGGCAGCCAACGAACCGATGATCCAATCACTCACTAATTTGGATGTCGACCATCGTGGTCGCATTTGGGTTTGTGAAGTGGTCAATTATCGGGCTCATCTGGGCAAGCGACCCGCCGGTGATCGCATTTTAATTCTAGAAGACAAAGATGGCGACGGTGTCGTGGATTCCAGCAAAGTCTTTTATCAGGGTTCCGATATCGACTCGGCCATGGGCATCTGCGTATTAGGCGATCGCGTGATTGTGTCTGCATCGCCAAACATTTGGGTTTTCACCGATCAGGACGGGGATGACGTGCCGGAGAAAAAAGAACTGTTGTTCAGCAACACTGGAATGCCTCAGCACGATCATTCAGCTCATAGCTTTATTTTTGGTCCCGATGGCAAATTGTACTGGAACTTTGGAAACACGGGAAAAGCCGTCCATGATGCAGCCGGCAATTTGGTTGTAGATCAGTCGGGCAAGTCAGTTGTCGACAACGGTCAGCCGTATTATGGAGGCATGGTTTTTCGCTGCAACTTGGATGGCAGCCAGTTGGAGACGCTCGCTCACAACTTTCGAAACAACTACGAAACTACCATCGACGCTTTTGGAACCTTATGGCAGACAGACAACGACGACGATGGTAACAAAGCGGCTCGCGTCAACTATGTGATGGAGTACGGAAACTACGGATACCGCGACCAGTTGACCGGGGCTGGCTGGCAAGCGCCAAGAATCAATCAGGAAGCTACGGTCCCGGAGCGTCACTGGCACCTAAACGACCCGGGCGTAGCACCTACGATGCTGATCACTGGTGCTGGTTCCCCATCGGCCTTGACCTTTTATGAAGGCGACTTACTACCCCAAAAATTTTGCAATCAGATCATGCACTGTGAACCTGGGCTCAACGTGGTGCGAGCCTATCCCGTTATCGCTCAAGGTGCTGGCTATCAAGCGACCATCGAAAATCTACTGCAGGCCGATGGTGACAACTGGTTTCGCCCTGTGGATGTTTGCTCAGCACCTGACGGCAGCTTATGGATCACCGATTGGTACGATCCAGGTGTCGGTGGTCATGCGATGGGAGACCTCAGTCGAGGCCGACTGTTTCGCGTAGCTCCTGTAGGTGTCCGATACCAGATCCCAGCGCTGGATGTTTCGACTCCTGTGCGAGCCGCCGCAGCCCTAGTCAGCCCCAATCAGGCGACTCGGTTTCTGGCTTGGCAGGCGATTGCGAAATTCGGCAAGTCATCTCAGGCGGCTTTGGAGCATCTATCGGTAGATGCAAATCCACGGCACCGCGCGCGAGCCCTCTGGGCCCTGGGGAAACTGGTAGGCAATGGCAATCAGGCTGTTGCTTCAGCACTTTCAGACCAAGATCCCGATGTGCGCTGCATGGGCGTCCGATTGGCTAGACAATTGCGCATGTCACCGGCAGAGTATTTTCCAAAAGTGTTGGCTGATTCGGCACCATCGGTTCGGCGCGAGCTGGCAATCGCTCTTCGCCAGGACCAGTCTAGCGACATGCCGCAACTTTGGGCCTCACTTGCAGCCGGTTACGACGGTGGCGACCGCTGGATGGTCGAAGCGCTGGGAATTGGAGCCGAATTGCGCTGGGATGATTGTTTCAAGGCATACACTGAGCGCATGGCCAGTCAGAACTCGCAGCCTCATCTAGACGTTGTGTGGCGTGCGCGGACTCAGGCAGCTCTTCCCTACTTAATCCAGCAACTTCAGCGTGACGATTTGACAACGCAGGAAATTGCCAGATTGCTTCGCTCGCTGGATTTTCAAACTAAATCTGAATCCATGTTAGACCAAGTAAAAAAGACCCTTGCTGCGTTGATGCAAAACAAAGAAATGTCACAAAGCCATCGGCTGCTGGCGGTTGAACTGCTGATGATAGAACCCCAAGCCCAGTCGGCTGTTGAACCGGGAGCGGTTGAGACACTTTTACAGACAGAACTACAAAGCGCCAGTCGCGGCAGAAAACTGGAAATCCTAACCAAGTTGGACGTGCCCGGAAAAAATAAGCTACTGATTGAAATGTCCAGCCAAGATCCCGTCGACTCGGCGTCAGTCGCTGCGGCTGCACAGGTACTGCAAGCACACAAAACGGAGGCAGCGATCGATATTCTGAAATCGTTGGAGCCAAATCGACAATCGGTACTGATTCAGGCCATCGCAGCCGGATCGCCCAAGGTGGTGAACCCTTTTTTGCAACAAGCGGCTAGGAACGATACTTTAGACGCCTCAATTCGTATCGCCGCCGCTAAAGGGCTTGCGCGATCACCTTCAGGTGCCAACCGACTATTGCGCATGACCGAAGCGGGAGAACTATTACCCCAGGCACGCATGGTAATTGGCTCGCTGCTACGACAATCAGGCGAACAAGAGATCCGCCAACGAGCTGCAGAGTTATTCCCGCCGCCAAAATCTAAGTCGACTGAAGAATTGCCGCCTCTGGACCAATTGCTGGCTCGATCCGGCAACGCTCAAAAAGGCGCGAACATCTACCGAACAACAGGCACCTGCGCAAAATGCCATCCTCTGGGAACCGATACGCGTCCAGTCGGCCCAGACCTGAGTGAAATCGGCAACAAAATGGCCAAGGAAGCGCTATATGTGGCCATCCTGGATCCTTCCGCAGGCATCAGCCACAATTACGAAAGCTATTCGGCACTGACCACCGACGGGCAGGTCATCACTGGACTGCTCATTAGTCAAACCGCCGATCGGGTCGTACTGCGCGATGTCGAAGGCATTGATAGAACTTTTGCTCGCAGCCAACTGGAAGACATAACCAAGCTGAGCACTTCTCTAATGCCATCGAATATCGTTGAGCAATTATCTGCAGAAGATCTGGTCGACTTGGTCGAATACCTACAGACGCTTCAGAAGAAGCCGTAGGGCTTATCTATCCCAAAACATGGGGACATGCTTCCAGCTTGTCCGTCGCCCAAAATGTGGGGACACGCTTCCAGCTTGTCCAAGGTATTCCAAAAATGTGGGGACACGCTTCCAGCTTGTCCAAGGTATTCCGCGAATAACTCGCAACCTGGAAAGTCGCGACCACAGTCAATGCACACCCCATCAATTCGCTTGTGGGAAGCGCTAAATGACTGGTCGACCTCCAACTTCCAGCACCTACCAATACCAGCCGCGAGCAAAACCGATGCGATGAACCACCGGGTAGGGCTGGTGGTAGTAGTGCTGGAATCCGCTGGACATGTAACTGGCGTTCATGTGCGGGCGAAGCGGCGAGTGCCCTGCCCAGTTGTACCACTCGGTGCGATACATCCGCTGATTGGCTTCGTATACCGCTCGCTGCTGTGCAATCGTTAGCGGAGCAGCCGCCGTTTCGTAAGTTGAACGAGAGGCTGCTCCAGCCACTGGCAACTTCTCGACTTCATCATCCGCATTTTGAGCGACGCAAACCGATGCTGGCGTCAATAACACGGCAAGGACTAGGTACAGGGTCTTTGGAACATTCATCTTCGATTCTCCACGCAGGACAGGGACTAATGTTGTGCGACTGACAACGATGGGCTTCGGTCTGCACGAAAGATTTGGAGGCGGACAGACTGCGACCCATCAACTTTTTTCGTGAATCGACACCCATCAAGCGTGGCCAATTCACACCAAATAGCCAAAAATTCGCTGGGCGGTGCTGTTTATTTGAGTTGCGTGGAAAGCTCCAACAAAGCAAACACGACAAGTCACGATAGATATACTAGCCATAACACTGGTAGCGTCCGTAGCCGTATGGTAACCTGATGCATAGTTCCACTTTCGCGGGCTGTGTTAGGAGCCGCCAATGAGTCGCTTGGTAGAAATTGATCACCCCTTAGTAGCGCATCACGTTTCGATCATGCGCGAAGCGTCGACGCCTCCCTGGTTGTTTCGGCAACAAGTGCATCGAGCCGCAACACTACTGGCATACGCAGCGACTCACGATTTGCCTTTGGTCACTAAGACCGTAGTCACACCGCTGGCTTCTACGCAGGGCAAGCAGCTTGCGTCAAGAATAGCGCTGATTCCGATTTTGCGAGCTGGCTTGGGAATGGTCGATCCTCTGCAATCATTGCTACCTGATGCAGAAGTCTGGCACTTGGGGCTGTACCGCGACGAAACAACTTCGCAGCCTGTAGAATATTACTGCAAATTGCCCCCTGGCGATCCCTGTGACGTTGGCTTTATCTTGGACCCTATGTTGGCAACCGGTGGCAGCCTGTTGTCAGCGATTGAAGCACTACAAAGATGGGGATGCAAAGACATTCGCATTCTAAGTGTCATCGCCTCCAGACCCGGGATCGAGCGACTGCAGAGAGAATATCCCCATGTGCAAATTTTTGTGTGCGCGATCGACGCCGAACTGGATCATCGCAATTTTATCGTCCCAGGATTAGGCGACGCAGGCGACCGAATTTTTAATACGCGGAAGTGAGTAATAAAGGGTTATTGCATGCGCTGCCAGACAGGTGGTAAACCGCACGTAGGGATTTCTCCGGCCATTGCACTCGTTGTCATGATGTCTCTCATGTCACGCGGAACTGGTTCAGAGATCAAGATCTTGAAAGCTGGCGCGGCGGTAGTGAATATCAATCCTGAACACCTGCCGGTTCAGTCCAACGGCAGTATGACTCCGCGCTTGGCCGACTCGATTCACGACGACCTGCACGCAAGATGTTTGGTGCTGGACAACGGACAAACAAAAATTGCTTTAGTGGTATGCGATAGCTGCATGATTCCACGCGAAGTATTAGATGCGGCCAAGCAACTGGCTTCTGAAAAGACTGTGATTCTAGCCGAGCACATACTTTGCTCGGCTACCCACACTCATTCAGCAGTTAGCGTAGCGAAAGTGTTTCAAAGCGAAGTTGATGAAACTTATTCCAGGTTACTGATAGAGCGAATTGCCGATGGAATTGCTTTAGCGGACCGTCAGCGAGAGCCGGCCAAGATCGGATGGGCATTGGGAAACGCTCCCCAGCACGTGTTCAATCGTCGATGGTTCCTTCGGTCAGGAGTCAAGAACGACGACCCTTTCGACCAGGGAACTGATCAGGTTCGCATGAATCCCCCAACTAATCATCGCGATCTACTGAGGCCCGCCAGCACCACCGATCCGCAGGTTCCAGTTTTGGCAGTCCAGGCGCTGGATGGAAGACCAATTGCAGTTTGGGCAAATTATTCGCTGCATTATGTCGGAGGAGTTCCTGGCAACGCTTTATCGGCAGACTATTTTGGTGAATTTGCACGACGATTTGAAGCTCTTGTTGGTGGTGATCAATCAAAAACCACTTCCCACAATCCCCCGATGGTCGTAGCAATGACCAATGGTACCAGCGGCGATGTGAACAATATCAATTTCTACGCAGGCAGTGGGTTGCAACAACCCTTCGAGCAAATTCGACTGGTGGCTAGCGACATCGCTCAGGCCGCTTACGTTGCCTATCAACGAATCGAATTTCAGGACTGGGTTCCTCTAACAGCCAAACAAGCGGAGATCGAACTGACGGTGCGCAAGCCGACTGAAGCTGAGCTGACTCGCGCTAAGGATGTTCTCGCTCAATCTGGCAACCCGCCCTGGAACACCTTGCGAGCAATATACGCGCATGAGTCGCTGCAACTTGCTGAATACCCGGACACCGTCAAAATGCCTTTACAAGTCATACGACTGGGCGAAATTGGCATTGCTGCAATCCCATGCGAAACGTTTGTCGAAACCGGTTTAGCGCTCAAAGCGCACAGCCCATTGCAACCGATGTTCACGATCGAACTGGCTAATGGCTATTTCGGCTATTTGCCTACTCCTCAGCAACATGCCTTGGGCGGATACGAAACATGGCGAGCCAAATCCAGTTTTCTGGATGTGGAGGCTGAGCCAGAAATTGTTGGAGCACTACTCAAGTTGCTTGATCAGGTCTCCAGCCAGGAAGTAGAGGCAGAGACAGGTCCAGCGACAGATGCTTCGGGCAATGCTCAGCCGCAGCTAACGGATGCTCTATCCGTAATAGAGAGTACGCGTGGCGGACGTCACTGGGTAGACTTGCCGACCGAGCCCCCCAAGCCGGCCCAGGAATCGCAGTCGTGTTTTCAGATCGATCCATGAGTAAAAATTGAGTTTGTGGCGTCAGAACCATTGGCGAGAGACCCAGTATGGATCACTTTTGACCATTGGGGCAGAATGTTTGTCGCAGAATACGCCGATTATCCGAATGGCCCGGTAGATCAACGTGCGCCACCACTTTCACGCATCGTCATGCTAGAAGATTCCGATGGGGACACAGGAATTGATCGGCGATATGTATTCGCCGAGCAGTTGAATTATTGCCATAGCATCATGGCCTTTCGAGACGGCCTGCTGGCGGGCACTAAAGAAGCCATCCTTTATTTGAAAGATTCGGACTGGGACCACAAAGCCGATGTGCGCGAAGTGCTATTCGGCGGTTTCCAGTCGCCACACCCTCAAATGCAAATCGGTTGTCCTCAGTGGGGAATCGACAACTGGATCTACTTGACCTACGGTCCTGGCAAGGTGGTTCGAGTATCCGACAGTCTGCTGACTTCACTATTTGGGGAAAAGCACGGCCTAGTGCCGTTGAAAACGGTCGGACTAGCGCAGCGGGACATTCCCAATAGAGATTTTCGATTTAGTGCATTGACTTTTGACTTTGGAGCCACCAGCGGATTTGGACAATATGGCAACACAATTGATGCTTGGGGTCGTAGATATTTTTGCACCAATCGAAATCCAGTGATCACTGCACCGATCAGCCCGGAACAGTTCCACCGCAATCCGTATTGGATCGCGGCCCAAGACCAATACGACGTGGCACCATCGGGTGAACAATCGGTTGTCTATCCCGCAGTGGAAATGCGAAGCAACTATCTGTCCCATGCGGGCACTTACACAGCCGCATGTGGAACCACCTCTTACACGGGAGACCTTCTGGGGGATTCGTTTGCCAACAGTGTCTTTGTGTGTGAACCCATTGGGCACTTGATCACTCGTTATGTGGTGGAACCTCACGCCGCTCAGTTGGTTGCTCGACGGGCTCGCGAAAACGCCGACTTCTTGACTTCTACCGACACTTGGTTTCGTCCAACCAGTTTAGCCAATGGTCCCGATGGAGCACTCTACGTGGCCGACATGTATCGACTTTGGGTGGAGCACCCACAGTTCTTACCGCCTGATGTTGCCAAGCGACTGGACTTGCGAGCCGGACAAGATCGTGGGCGAATTTGGCGCATTGTACCGGCAGTTAAGCCGCAGCAACGCACGGCGTTTCAACTAGATGACACTCCTCAAGCTCTCGCCGCCATGTTGGGGCACACCAATGGATGGCACCGTCAACTCGCGCAGCGTTTACTGGTCGAGCGACAGATGCAAGCTGCCGCGCCGCTGTTGCGAGAGATGATTCGAAGTGATTCCGATAGCCTCGCTGTGCATGCCTCTTTGTGGACTTTGCACGGTCTGCGGTGTTTGACGAGTTGTGATGTTTCGCAGGCGATGGATTCTGCTCACGCTGGTGTTCGCGAAGCTGCTATTCGCCTGGCCAGCGAACATCTGTTAAACCAATCGGTAGTGCAGACCGCTCTTAAACTAGCTGAGGATCCCGATGCTCTGGTTCGATTTCAAACAGCGTTAACATTGGGCCAGTTGAACGACAGCCAAACTACTTTAGCACTGGCCAAGATTGCTGCAGCTGATCATCAGAAGCCTTGGACCGTCAATGCGATTCTGACTTCGGCTCAAGGACGGTCAGCAGAGATCTTGGCTGCGATGCAGAATAATTGGAATAGGGACAGAAGCCCTCCAGATGGGGAAACGTCGCGATTGTTGCGACAATTATCCGAGTGTACAGGAGCCGAAGGTAATATTGAGCAGCTTCAGGTTTTACTCCAAGCGATCGTAAAGCCGAATCAGGCTCTCGACTGGTGGAGCATGACACTATTGAGCGGCTTGGCCAGCGGACTAAACCGTTACAAGGGGGAAATGGGAAAGCTTTCACTGCAAAAGTTTCTCGACGAGCCACCTGCCGCTATGACCCAATTAGCCACTCAAATCAGGCAAATGGTTCATGGTTTGCCTAACCTCGCATTTGACAACTCCGCAGGACTATCTGATCGACTGGCTGCCATGGAACTACTGGGATATCTTCCCTGGCTGCAGTCTGAAGAATCAATCGAACAATTGCTAGACACTTCGCAACCAGGCGAGATCCAATTGTCAGCACTCAGGTCCATGCGAGGTAAGCCGGTAGAAGAATGGTCCAAACAGATCATTGGGCGCTGGGCAGCCCTAGGGCCGCACGTACGCACCGAAGCGCTCGCGATGCTGCTTGGGCACAAGACCGGTACGGTGCAGGCACTGCAGGCGATGTTAGATGGTCATCTTGAATCAGCCATTTTGAGCGTGGATCAACGAGCTCAGTTGCTGGCTCATCCCAATTTAGAGACTCGGCAACTTGCAGAAAAGGTGATTGGCAGCGGAGCCAGCGCTGATCGCCAGGCGGTCGTGAAACAGTATTGGCCAGCCGCTACAATGCCGGGTCAGGCTGTTAGTGGTCAAGCGGTATTCGATCGGGTGTGTGCAACTTGCCACCGAGTGGCAGGCCGAGGCAATTCGGTGGGACCGGATCTTTCTGACTCACGCAATCGCTCGCGCGAGGCACTACTTGTGGACATAATCGATCCCAGTCATCGAATTGACCCGCAATACCTAGCCTATCAAGTGCTGACCCACGACGGTCAAGTCTTTCAGGGCCTGTTGCAGGCGGAAACCTCCGAAGCCATCGCCATAAAACAATCCGGTGGCCAGCAACGAACCGTCTTGCGATCGGACGTTGAGCAGTTAAAAGTTGGCGGAAAATCTCTCATGCCCGACGGGGTCGAGAGGGACGTCACATTACAAGAAATGGCTGACCTGATCGAGTTCCTCAGACCAACCAAGTAACATGCTGAATTCGCCACTGATCAATGGATCAGCTACCTTCGCTTGCGGGTTGTCATGTAAGCTAGATCAGCGTTGTTCGATTCGGTACAGGTGCGAGTCGGTTCTCAGGTAGATCGCATCTTCGACGGCGGCCGCTGATGCGTTGAAGCTGCCATCCAAGTGGTTAATCGCTAGTTCTTGGTATTCATCGGCAGCACGAATTACGGTGGTCTTTCCTTCTTGACTGAAAAAGTAGACTCGATCTTCACAGATCAGCGGCGAAGCGGAATACTTGCCTCGAATGCGCGCTCGCCATAGTTCCTTACCGTCACTTGCATCCATGCAGGTAAGGATGCCCGAATCACTACAGGCAAACAGGCGCTGGTCTACTAACGCAAGTGATGGCTTTTGAGGAATGTTGCTGCCTGCAGTCCATTGGACATGCGTATTTGTTACGTCACCCCGTCCTCCGTAACGCACCGCCAAAAGTTTGGACTGCATGAAACTTGTACAGACGTATGCCATCCCATTTCCAATCACAGGGCAGGGAACCGTCGAAAAACCTAAGTCGCCGTAATTGGCTTTCCACAACTCGCTGCCGTCTCTGGGACGGTAGCCGTAAACCCAATTAGCAGCCGGAGAAATCAGTTCGGGCCCATGATCCGTTGGCACCACCACTGGTGTGCAATAGGCCTTGCGAAGTTGAGGTGTCGAGTGCATTTCGCCCGAGCGATCCGTGCGCCACACTAGCCTGCCATCCCTAGCGCCGAGAGCAACTAAGCACTGATGATCGGTCCCGTCAAAGTGAACGATTAGCAGGTCTTCCCAAAGCAGAGGTGAACTGCCCGGACCGTTCTGATGATCGATATGTAGGTCATTAAAACGCCACAGCACCTGGCCACTTACCGCATCCAACGCCGCAGTACCGTAGGTGCCAAAATGCACATACAACTTGCCATCGCTGAGAACCGGCGTAGGAGAAGCGTAGGTGTTCGTGACATGGATGGGCTCTGGATTCTCCGGCTGAAACAGCTCGACCTCATGCAGCAGCATGCCAGTGTCCTGATCAAAGGCTACGGCTCGAAGCGACAATTCACCAACTAGGTTCAGGCTTTGAGCATCGCTTAGATCCGCTAGCCTGGCTTGCTGAGCCTCTTTGCTGAGCGACTTGGTGATGGCCGTCGTCATCCAGATCTTGCCATCGCCGATCACGGGGGATGAGTGACCTGAACCGGGGACGGGAACTTTCCAGACTACGTTCTCCTGTTCGCTCCAGGTCAGCGGCAGCCTCCCCGATACTCGGCCATCCCCTTGAGGACCACGAAAACTCCCCCAATCTGCCGCTACAGTCGCTGAGGCAAAAAACGTGGCACCAATGATTCCAACCAGCGGCCACACCCATGCACCCGGTCGCCTCCAAACAATCAGCCTCAACTGGATCTGCGAAATAGCGGTAGGCTGAAGAGAAACAGCAAGCAAAAAATTTAAAATTCCCATAGACCGCTTCCCTGTATTCCAATGTTTCAATATTGTATGATTCTCAACGGGGACATTGCATTGGTGGAGGGCCGAATCGACACTACTGGTATTGCAGACTTGAACTTACAACTTGCGATGGTTAAACTGCGGTCTAAAGGTCTAATGTCCATGGCCTGTTCTGATTACAGTTGGTTTTTAAGGAGCCGGAGTCAATTGCCGTGGGTTCTACTGCCGATGTTCAGGCCGACGATTGGCGAATCGAGGAAGTCGATGGCGGGTGGCAGCTTTATTGGCGCCCGCCAACAACAGGTATTTTCCATGGAACGCTATCACTATACCATCTACTACCAAATAAGAGATGGCGATCTTTTGTTCAGATTCTAATTATTTTCAATTTTTACATTTGGCAAGTCCTAATCCTTGTCGATGAAATGGCTGGTTACGAATTCAATTTCGCAATAGCCGACTTCTTCCTGTTGCACCTTTGCCTTGCTAGTTGGGTAGCGTCAGATTTCGCCAGGAATCAACAACGTACTGTTACGGTGAAGAACGAGATCGTTAAAATTGGACCAAACGTGTTCAAGCTTGAGTGCATCTCGTCGGCAAAAGTAATTTCTCTAAATGGCCAGAACCAACGCTTTCGAGTGAATTTCACTGGCCGCAGTGGTAGTCGTTTCGACATAATAGGAGAGCCGGGAGTCAGCCAAGCGACCGCTAGAACCATTTGCAATGAATTGCATTCTAGGGCAGGCTCAGTAACCAGCTCCATGCATACATCCCAATCAATGCATACGACACTCAGTACAGGGATTTAAGCTCTCAGTCAGACTATCTTGCCGCTAACGAAAACGGAATTTTCCTGAGTTTGAGTTAGCATAACTCCATTCAAGGGGGGCCCGGGGCTCCTGGGGGCAGGGGGCTCCAGGGGACAGTGCGGCTTCTTGGGGGATTATTTCGGAAAAATTCGAAAAACGCTGTAAGGATTCAGCGTTTGCTGCCACCAATAGGATAGCCCACCAATTCGCCCAGCGTCCTTCCATTGGGAATGCGACACTGGGGACAGTGGGAATGCGGCACTGGGGACAGTGAACGTACTCGGGGGATTTATTTTCGAGACGATTGGCCGGGGACAGTCCCCCTTGGCGTGACGCGTCATTGCCCTAAAAGGACGATTGGCCGGGGACAGTCCTCTTTGGCGGGACGCGTCATTACCCTGAAAGGGCACCACATACCAGCCCAGGGCAGAGTGTAACGTCGCCCTGGGTTACGGGCCGCACAACCGCCGTTTAGCGCTGAAAGGGCGGGACAATGCAAACGTTGTCATACCCTTTCAGGGCGTTGGGCCGTGACGCGGTTGGCGTTCCCAGGGCGGCGCTACGCTCTGCCCTGGGCTAGATTGTTACAGGCCTTTCAGGCCAATGATGCAATCGTTTCGGGCCTTTCAGGCCAAATACAAGCATTCCGATCATGCAGTAGCACTGGGGACAGTGAAGGTACACGGGGGATTTATTTTCAAGAAAATTGGAAAAACACTGTAAGGTTTGAACCCTTTC
>DAIRSD010000075.1:0-13777 GCA_036804625.1 Aureliella sp.
GCTTAAATCAACTGAGCTTAACCGAGCGTCGGTAAGATAGGCCGTGTCCCCCTGCTTTTGGCTTCGTACGCCTAGCACACCAGAAAAACTACAGCTTTCCAGAGCCAGTCGACTGGTCGAAGTTGGATCGGCTGAAGCCGTGCCAGCTAGTAACGGTAAGATTAACCATCCAGGAAGCTCGCTAGCTGCTCGCAATTGAATTTCGGTAGCGCTGTCTTCTGGATCATGATGACGCACCATCAGAATCTGACTGTTTGGTAGTGGTGAATGACTAACTGGCATCGATGGACGAAAAGTAGCTTTCACTGCCCATCGCTCACGTTCCGGGATGACCTGAGCGTCCAGCTTGAGCACTGAGAAACTACGCTGGCCATCGCGCAACTCGAATTGATCAGCTTCAATCAGCGCGGGATATCTTTTCACGTTCGGGCGACACATATACCACTGATAAAAAAAGCGACTCATGTCATCGGACTGATCCCAATTAAATTGCCCTCCCACTAGCTTGACCTTCCACTGACCCTCGATCAGTTGGATGGCGACCTGCTGAACGCTACCCAACGTTCGATCAGTTTCTGGATGTATCAACCGGACTTCATCCAATACGTAACGGTAGGGTGCCAACGATTGCGCCTGCTTGATCTTAAAGGACAGCCCATACAGCTCTTGAAGCCCTCGCTGCCAGGCGGCTGCCTGCCGAGAGCTGTGCCCTGGCAAAATCGTGGCCACTGACAACCAAAGACATAGCATCAGCGGCACCAGCCCAAATGCTACAAAGGCCAGTCGCGCGAGGCTGCGCTGAGTCATCTCATGAAGACGAGTTGTTCGGTCTGCCATCCGTGACAGAATTCCTAGAGTGTGTTACTGAAACCCCATGCTCGTAATCGGAACATCTGGGATATCCGAGTACCAGTACGAACACCATTTCGTTGAGCACGATCATGTTCACAACACTTGCGTGCGCTTTCGCGAAAAATCCCCACTAAATGCAAGCTGAGCATTTTAGGGATTGCAATGAAATCTATCGTAATAGGCTGACTGGCGTCTACGGGAGTTTTAAACGGTTGCTAGCAATCGAGAATGGTTAGACTAAAACGCTAGCCCTTGCCAGTTTGTCCTCGATGCAGAAGGTAGTGATCGGCAATGGCACAGGCCACCATCGCCTCGCCAATAGGTACGGCTCGAATCCCTACGCAAGGATCGTGCCGGCCTTTGGTAATCACGTCGACTTCCTGGCCGGACGCGGTCACACTTTGCCGCGCGGTCAGAATAGAAGAGGTTGGCTTGACGGCAAACCGAGCCACCACTGGCTGTCCGCTAGAGATTCCACCCAAGATGCCGCCAGCGTGGTTGGACAGGAATTGCAACTGACCTCCTGGCCCCATTCGCATCTGGTCGGCATTCTCGCTACCCAGCAAGGCAGCAGCAGCAAATCCCGCTCCAATCTCAACGCCTTTGACGGCATTGATAGACATTAAACCCGCAGCAATGTCCTGATCCAGCTTTCCATAGATCGGTGCGCCCAGTCCCGCAGGGACGCCGTCGGCGACGATTTCGATCACCGCGCCGATGGAGTTTTTATTAAGCCGGATCTCCTCCAAATAATCCGCCCATAACTGAGCGGTCTGCTGGTCGGGACAAAAATAGTCGTTCTGATGGACCTGATCCCAATCCCAGCGACTTCGATCGATCGCGTGAATACCCATCTGGATCATGGCTCCACGCACTATCACTCCAGGCACAACTTTCCGCGCGATGGCACCAGCGGCCACGCGGGCTGCCGTCTCCCGAGCTGACGAGCGACCCCCGCCACGAAAATCGCGCAGACCGTATTTCACGTCGTAGGTGTAATCAGCATGTCCAGGTCGATAGCGATCCTTGATTTCCGAATAATCCTTGGAACGCTGATCCTCGTTCCAGATCAACATGCTGATCGGTGTCCCGGTCGTTATCAACACCTCTGCCTGACTTTCATCGGGCATCACACCAGAAAGCACTTGCACGGCGTCGGATTCTTTGCGCTGCGTCGTATGCCGTGACTGTCCGGGCTTACGTTTGTCTAAATAGCTCTGGATTTCAGCTACAGTGAACTTGATGCCGGGCGGACAACCGTCGACGATACAGCCTAGCCCTGGGCCATGGCTCTCGCCCCAAGTGGTCACTCGAAACAAATGCCCAAACGTATTGTATGACATGCTAAGATCGCTACTGGGTTATCGATTGACTAACGCTTCCACAGGTTGTTCCTCTTTACCGGCGAGCAACAGAATCTGCAGTGCCTCCTGGCCAGACATACCCACCTGGATTCCAAGCTGTGCGGCCAATTGACTAACCTCGGCAACGCGCGCCGTCAGTAGATCCTCGGGTTCACGCAAAGGGTTGGTTGGAGTACCACGAGCAACCGCAACCGCATAATGAAACTCGCTGGCAATCTTGCAGTCGTAGATTCCGCAAGCCAAAATTCCGCGATCCGTGTGAATCACACAGTACTGACCACCTGGCCATCGATAACTACAACCCAGCGCCGCCCCTTCGGGCAATTGGATGGTTTCGTGCCGATATTTAAGCTGTTGAAGGCTCATCAACTCCTCTACTTGCTCTAACCGATCGCCGCATCAAACTACAAGGACTTCATTGTAGTCAATTCGCACTCAAAAAGCACTGCATTTTCACCGTAACCGCGAACGGAAAATTGTCAGCTAAGGCTGGGACGCGGGTTTTGCGATGCGCAGATTCCTAAGTGGGGCAGGTGGGTGTTCGCTGGAGATATCCTATTCGTCAGAACCGGCAAAAGCCAAAGACTCACCCTGCTTGCGTCCAGGCAATGCGATACGCTGCATGCTGCGTTCCTTCCATCGCAAGCCGTCAGGCTGAAGTAGATAAGCGGGCCCGTAAGTACATAAAGCCAACATCTGATCTTCAGTACGAATATCAGCGGCGGTAACCAGCGGCACTAACAGCGACTGAATATGCTCGGCATGAACGGTCGGAAAGAGGGTACCGGGCTGCGTTGACGACCGATTGTCGCCATCCGATAACCCGTTACCAGATTCCGATATTGCAGCCAGTGCGTTCAGCCAAGCATCCTGAAAAGGCACCGCATAGATCCGACAGCGAAGAAATTCTTTTGTCACTAATACAAATCGCTTGTTAGCACCATCATAGGCCAGGCCCTCACAATCGACTGATCCACCCGGAAAACTGATATCCAGTGTCAGCACTTGCCGGACTTTTTGCACCGTGTTTCCTACTTGTGGAACCGACTTCGCCGCTTCATCGTCAATCGCATCCGTTATGGGCTCTTCTAAGAGATGAATCTGCACTCGATCTCGGCGACGATAATTATCACCGGTATCGCCAATGGCCAAGTAATTCTTCCCGGCTATTGGAACCGCACAGATATCTTCCCAATCACCATTGGAAACTCCTTCAAGCTGAACCATACCACGCAGCGCACCTGTCGCCCGATGCAATAGGTACAGCCTGGCAAGATGTCCCGAGTCGTTATGCGCCCAAACTAAAGACGAATCGCTAGGAGACACAGCCATACCAGAACACTCGATAAGCTCTGGACATTCGATGATGATGGGTTCTTGGCTGGTGGTTCGACCCATAGGTAGCAGTAGCATGAGCGATAGGCAGAAATAGGCTGCCGGCCGCATCAGCAGTGACCTTCTTCGAACATGCAATACCACAAAGAACCCTCTCCCAACGCGCACACCGCAGTCCAACAGCACGATCGACGACAATTGGCTGATCGGTAATCGAGAATGTCATGAAGACCAAAAAAATTGGGACAGATGAGCCATCTGTCCCATACCAATTGTACCATCACTTGGGGATCACCGAGAATGGCGCTGCCTAGTTCACCTGCGACAGCAGCCAGAGTTAGCTTGCCTGTTGAGCGGCCAAAGCCACTTCAGGAATCTCCTTTTCTCGCTTCTCTCCTCGGAATCCCAATCGCATCGCCTTACCCGCTTCGTCTTTGACAACATCCACGACGATCGTGTTCATGCCCTCAAAGGCTCCGCGCAGGATCTCCTCAGCCAACGGATCTTCGATCCTTTGTTCCAAGGCTCTTCGTAGCGGCCGTGCTCCGTAGTCCAGATTGGCACCCTTTTCAATCAGGAACTCTTTGGACTGGTCGGTCAGCACTAACTCATAACCACGCTCCAGCAAACGAGTCCGTACCTTGGACAATTCAAAGTCGATGACCTTCTTCAGATCCTCTTTGTTCAAATGTCGGAAGATGATCGTATCATCCAGTCGGTTCAAGAACTCGGGACGGAAGACACGTTCGATCTGATCCATCACTCGCTGCTTCATCGACTCGTAGGAGCTATCTTCATCGGGCCGCTGGAATCCAAAGGCTGATTCGTTTTTGATCGCATCAGCGCCCGCGTTGGTCGTCAAAATCAAGATAACATTTCGGAAGTCGACATTGCGACCAAAGGAATCGGTCAGACGGCCTTCTTCCATCACTTGCAAAAGCATGTTGAACACGTCAGGGTGAGCCTTTTCGATTTCGTCCAGAAGCACCACCGCATAGGGCCGACGTCGAATCTTCTCGGTAAGCTGGCCACCTTCTTCGTAACCCACGTAACCCGGAGGAGCACCGATCAAGCGACTGATGTTGTGCTTCTCCATATACTCGCTCATGTCGATATGCACCAGTGCATCGGCATCACCAAACATGTACTCGGCCAGCGCCTTGGCTAACAAGGTTTTTCCAACACCTGTAGGACCGGCAAAAACAAAGCAGCCCGTTGGCCGTCGAGGATCTTTTAGTCCGCTTCGGCTACGACGCACCGCTTTGGCCACAGCCGCTACAGCTTGCTCCTGACTTACGACGCGCTTATGCAATTCGTCCTCCATTTGCATCAGTCGTGCGCTGTCTTCTGTACTCAGCCGAGTCAACGGAATACCGGTCATCTTCGAGACAACTTCACTGATCACCTCTTCGTCCACGATACCATCCGTTTCGCGGCTCTTGTCGCGCCATTCGCGCCCCATCGACTCTTTTTTCTTTCGCAACTTGTCCGCCTGATCGCGCAGCGAGGCAGCCTTCTCAAAATCCTGGTTGGCAACCGCTTCTTCTTTTTCGCGGTTCAGTTTTTCGATCTCTTGCTCCACCTCTTTTAGATCTGGAGCTTTGGACATATTGCGTAATCGGATCCTCGCACCGGCCTCGTCGATCACGTCGATGGCCTTGTCGGGCAGGCAACGCGCCGTGATATAACGCTCGCTCATCTCCACAGCCGCTTCTACAGCGTCGTCTGTAAACTTGACTCGGTGGTGTTCCTCGTAGCGCTCACGCAGTCCCTTCAAAATTTCGATTGTCTCTTCTTTGCTAGTTGGCTCGACAATGATCTCCTGGAAACGACGCGCCAGAGCATTATCCTTCTCGATGTACTTGCGGTACTCATCCAGCGTCGTAGCTCCAATGCACTGGATCTCACCACGCGCTAGAGCTGGCTTTAGAACGTTAGCAGCATCAATGGCACCTTCCGCTCCACCTGCACCCACTAAGGTGTGCAATTCGTCAATGAACAAAATCGTGTTGCGAGCGCGGCGAACTTCGTTCATCACGGCCTTGATGCGCTCCTCAAATTGGCCTCGGTACTTGGTACCAGCCACCATCATGGCAAGATCCAATACGACGATTCGCTTGTCGCAGAGAATTTCCGGCACGTCGCCTGCGACCACGCGCTGAGCAAAACCCTCGACGATCGCCGTCTTGCCCACACCTGCCTCGCCCAACAATACGGGATTATTCTTGCTGCGACGACACAGGATTTGGATGGCTCGCTCGATTTCTCGCGCGCGTCCAATGACTGGGTCCAGTTTGCCTTGCTTGGCCAATTCCGTCAGATCGCGACCAAAGCTATCCAGGGCAGGCGTCTTGCTCTTACCACCCTTAGAGGAACTGGGGGAGTCGGAACGTTCGCTACTACTTTCAGATCGTCCGCGTTCGCTATCTCCGCTTTCCATTCCGTGGCCCAATAGGTTCAGCACCTCTTCGCGAACATCATCCAGCTTTAACCCCAAGTTCATCAATACCTGAGCGGCCACACCTTCCTGTTCCCGCAATAGTCCCAACAGAACGTGTTCGGTACCCACATAGTTGTGATTAAGATTTCGCGCTTCCTCCATCGAGTACTCGATCACTTTTTTAGCCCTTGGAGTTTGGGGCAGCTTGCCAATAGTCACCATCTCGGGGCCACTTTGAACCAGCTTTTCCACTTCCAAGCGAATTTTTCGTAGGTCGACGTCCAGGTTCTTCAGAACGTTCGCAGCCACACCGCTACCCTCTTTGACCAGCCCCAATAGAATGTGCTCGGTGCCAATGTATTCGTGGTTGAACCGCTGTGCTTCTTGATTGGCCAGTTGCGTTACCTTGCGAGCGCGATCAGTAAATCGTTCGTACATTTTGAGGAGACCCCCTTCAATAAGTGGCTGTCACCCAGAAATCCGAGGTTGACCAGATGACTTAGCTCACGTTCAGTTGTAAATGAATCTTTCCAAGTTGAGCAATTATGGGATACGGTCAGTCGTACAAGGTGCCAAACGCTCCCCAAAATCCTTAAATCCAGGCTTCCGAGCCCGATTTTTAGCAATGCAAAGTCCGTGCCAACGGATCATGTCGTCAAAATGACACTATTCGATCATTTGGCTTTTGGAAAAGACTGCCAGCAGCCGATGCCGCCAAGCGACCAAGCTACACAGCACCTAGCCTATCGACGCCAACAGCAAAATTGCGCATCATCCGAATCTTCTAGCCAGCTTCGGCCCTACTTGCGCAGGCAATTCCGTAAAGTTCATGCATGGTAATAGTAACGATTTTGTCGACTTTGCGGCAGAGCACCTGCACCGAATCTGTAAACTAAACAACATTTATGACACAAAATTTTGTCCATTGCTAGGACACTCGGCATTGCCTTATTCTCAAACGAATACGTCATACCGCAATGTTTCGCCTGCCAAATTCCGTTTACCGCCTCCAGGAACAGGGCGAGTGTCAAGCTTCCGCTTCTTGCTCAATCCGCTCAGATCGTCGCTTTTCAATAAGCTGACGCTCTCTCTGGATCTCGAAATGCCATCCCTGGGCCCCGTCGATTAATTGCAGTTGGTCCAATCGGCGAAGCGCTGGCTGCCAACGCTGCGTATGGCGTAGCACACCAACCAGTAGCAACCCGGCTTGGATATCCCTAGGAAATCGCTGTAGTAAGTCTAACAACATCGCCTCGGCTTCAAACCAGTTTCCGCGCAAATACTCCTGCTGGGCCTGTTCGAATTGCCGATCCGATTTTGCATCCGATCTACCTAAAAGCTGAGGCAACCGCAGATGGCTCAGGACGCAACTGATCAGGCCGGCGGTTAATACCCCAAGCCACAGCAAACGAACCACCCAAAGGTGCCACCACTCAGGCCAAACAAAAGTTGCTAGCAATAGCAGACAAACCGTCCAAGCAAAAAGTACCGAGACAAGCAACGACCATGCCTGGCCACGATACCAAAGCGCGGCCAAACCTGGCCAACAGCAAACTAGACGGATTCCCATGCTCTTTTACCCCAACGAATTCCAGCATGCCAATTTCTCCCAGCAAGATAGCCGACACATGTTCAGTAGGACCAGATCAATGTTGGCGCAAATTCAACAGCGATCATGTGGAGCTATTTTGAGATCTGCGACTAGAGACCGCTTGCGCACTGGGCATTCCACCCAAGCAGACTACTTGGTTCGCTGGTCAATCATACTTTATGGCTTTGGTTTTTTTGCTGTGGCTTGGCAAAAGTATTCTGACGTGTAGTATGGCGATTTCTGAAGGTTGCTTTCGAACTCTAGAATTTAAGAACAGGCGAATAAAATGAGCGATCCCATGGTACGCGGCAAAGTACATTTAGTGGAAGATACCAAGACCTTTGGACAAAAGGGATTTCGAAAACGACTGGTGGTCTTGGAACAGGAAAACGGTCGATTTCCAAGCTATATTCCAGTAGACTTTCTGCAAGACGCCTGCGACCAAGCAGATTCTCTTCGCCTGGGCGATGATATCGAAGTCACTTATCGCTTAAGCGGTCGAAAATGGCAGCGTGATCCCAATAGTGAAGTCAAGTTTTTTTTAAGTTGCGAGGCTATCCACTTCCGCGTTGTCGGTAGCGGAGCCAGCGATGATGGTATGGCCTCTGGCGACATCAACGATAATTTTGCTCAGGCCGCTTACGAAAACCAGGACGACGTGCCTTTCTGATCAATCTGGGTCCAATGATAAGTCAGACCCGAGAGCTGCTGCTTTTTGACCGCACTTTGTTCTACGCTTTGGCAACTCGAATGTGGCAGGCGCTTTCAGGGCCGGTCACCATCGTTGTCATCATCGGAGTTCTAACGGTAGAAGAGCAGGGCAGGTACTACAGCCTTGCAGCCCTGATGAGCATTCAGGTCTTCTTCGAACTGGGTATGCTGAACGTGCTTATCAGCCAATCCAGCTATCTGAATCTACAGTTGTCTCAGGCAACCGGCCGGCGTTCGATGCGGCGTCTGATGCAGTTGTCCATCAATTGGTTCCGCATCGTCGCAATGCTATTTGCATTAACTTCAACGAGCGTCGGCTGGTGGATACTTGCAAAACAAGACGGAACTACCGACTGGAAACTGCCCCTGATTTTTCTAGTTCTCGTCTCGGCCGCGACGGTTGCGATTTCACCTTGTCTGGCGATATTGGAAGGTGCTGGATTTAGGCAACACATCTACGCCGTCCGATTTCTGCAGTTGTTCACCGGCGCTCTGGCAGTTTGGATCGCTCTGATTCTTGACCTGAAGCTGTGGGCACTGGTAGTCTCAGCAACTGTACAGTTACTTTGGACAATAGTAGTCGTAGCGTACATTTTCCGTCCCTGGGCGAAGTCGCTGCAAATAACGAATCTGCCAATAAGCGGTACTCTAGAGAATCTCGATCAGGCTCATTTACGACAGTCAGGCAGTACACGCCTACTCACTTGGTTTGCCGATATTTTCCCCAAGCAGTGGCCTTCTGCCGTGGTTAGTATAGCCACTCACACCGCCACTCAGTTCTTTAGCTTGGTCATTTTAGTTTATCAAGGCCAGGCGGAAGCGGGCAGGATTGGCATGACTTTGACCGTGACCACGGCTATTCAGGCGTTGTCGCTTAGTTGGTTACAGACCAAGTTTGCGGTCATCTCAAGGCTCTGCAGCCAGCAACAATTCCAGCAGGCTAAACTGATCTGGAGAAGGTCCGTCCAATTCTCACTGGTGATGCTGATTGTATTGCTCGCCCTATTCACATTGCTTCTGATGTTACTGCCTTTGGCCAGTCAAGGATGGGAATTTCGATTGATTCAGCCCAGACAACTTGGCTTGTTGTCCATTGGCATTGTGGCTTGTCAATTGCTTGTCAGTCAGAACTACTTCGCCCTGGCCTCGAACAGGCAACCGCTTTGGAGAGCCAGTCTTCTTGGGCATTGCGTTACTTTGTTCTCAGTTATATTGGCCGGTCGCAATTGGGGAATCGACGGGATCGTCGTAGCATTTGCCCTGACTTCGTTCTTGATAACGCTACCTCTTCATACTCGCGACTTTCTGTTGCAGTCCGATTCAACCTATTGTGATCCGTGCTTATCAGCGAAAAACCGTGGCTAATTTGATGCATCGCAGGACCAAATGTAACGATCATAACGATTGCATGGCAATACTTCAGACCAATAGGTTGGCCAGCTTTTGTTTTCTCAGGAATTTTATCGTTCTTGATTTGCTTTCGAAGCCCTATCGACCTAGGTTTTCGATGGCTCTTCACTTAACCTAGAATCACCACCTGAGAACTTAGCATGAGCAATTCATCGTCACCCCTGGGACATCGACCTGCCAGCAGTCGCCACAAGCAGCCACTGACCTTGGAACAATTAGAAGCCCGCATGTTAATGGCTTTAAATGTGTTGGATACTCAACTGCAATCACTCAGCGACACAGAGACTTTCGCCACCTCATCGATTCCATTGCCAGAGGAGGCACAAAGCACTAAAGCGATCCTGCGCTCATTATCCGTTCGCAACCTTGAAGGAACTGCGATAACCTCCGGTGGAACTGTACAAACTAGTGCCAGCAGCGTTCAACTAACCATCGGAGGACTGGACCAACTGGGACGCATCATGTCCGATGTCCCAAGAACCAGTTGGATCATCAGTTCGTCAGCTCGCCACGCTCGCGCTACCGTCCAGTTGTCTGGCAATACCGCGACCATCAATTTTAATCGATTAGCCGACTATCAAATCACGGTGAAATCCGGCAAGTTATCTCATCGCTTCACTGTCCGATACGACTCTGCCACCCCTGTCTCTCTGGGAATTTTTAATACATCGGGCAATCAGCGAATCGCTGATGCCGGCTCCGTGAACGTCACCGGTCGAACCCATGGATTTTCCGTTGCCGGTCTCAGCCCGCGCGGAAACACTCTAGCCTTAAGCGGTCAAACACAATGGACTGTATTGCAAACACCCAGTGGAGGCTCTGCTTCTTTTCAATCAGATGGCTTGCGTACTACCGTGACCTTTGATCGAGCCGGACAGTATGTGCTTCGAGCCGCCAACGGTGATCTCGCGTCCACCGTCCGAGTCAACGTGGTTGCCACACTGACCAGTATCACCGTAGACCCAGGTACCGGTTCGGTTGCCGCTCGATCAAGCCTCCAGTTGCAAGCTCAAGGCTTGGATCAATTCGGACGGCCCCTGGATCGACAACCTCAATTTAGCTGGACCGCCACTGGTGGTACCATTTCCAATTCAGGGCTCTACACGGCAGGAGCCAATGCGGGCAACTTCCAGGCTTCGGCTCGCGCTAGTGGTGTCACTGGAACCGCAGCAATTACCGTTCAAGCAGCACAACCACAGGGTGGCGGAACCGTTTCAGGCTTAACCGACGCCAATTTGCGTAACTTAGTTTCAACCTTCTATGCAGACAACAGTATCACCCGTCAGGAAATGATTCAAATCCTAAGAAGCTCAGCCAGTGATCAAGTGGTCTCGGCGGCCGAACTGGCTGACTTGCGTTTCTTGGTCTCGTCTAATTCCAATATCCAGATGCCTGCTCACGTGCGAGGTCTGGCAAGTAACTTGGTCAATGATAATCCAGCCAACCTGCGATTCCGTGGACAAGCCGCCGGCAATTTAAGAGCCGGAAGCAGCGGAACGCTGATGAACAACTTGGTCGACAAATGGTTCCTGGGTGCTGACCTGCCGACCGTTACGAGCAGCAGCATCAGCTATCGCGCCGCAGTTGGAAGCCTGTTTGTTAATGCCCCCAGTTTGAATGATTCACGACAAGGCCAATTGGGTGACTGCTACTTCCTGGCATCGCTGGTTTCTATCGCCGAACGGAATCAAAGCGCAATTCGCAACATGTTCGTCGATAACGAAGATGGAACGTTTACCGTACGATTTTTCGGCGGCAGTTTGGGCATGTTTTGGCAAGGTAGCTTGATCAGCGCAGGTTTCACTACAGGCGCTGGCGTGGCCGATTATGTGACCGTAGACCGCAATTTGCCTACCTACTCCAATGGTGGCTTGGCCTACTCGGGATATGGTCGTAGCGCACTGAATGCTTCAACAACCCTGTGGCTGGCACTTGCTGAAAAAGCCTATGCGCAGTGGAATGAAACTGGCAAGTCGGGCCGCAACGGCACTAACACCTATACGGCAATCGAAGGTGGTTGGATGTCTAACGTGAACGCTCAAGTACTCGGATACAACTCAACCTACTATTCGACCAACAGCACATCCAAGCAGGTCATGATCAACGCTCTAAGCGCCGGACATGCGGTGACTCTGGGAACCACCTCCAACGCGAGTGCCGGTGGATTGGTTGGCTCACACGCTTACGTTGTTACCGCTTACAACGCGGCATCAGACAGCTTTACACTTTACAACCCTTGGAGCACTCAACATCCTACACCGCTCAACTGGTCACAGCTTCAGGGACATACTTCGGCTTTTGTCATTGCCAATCCTTCAGGCTCGGTCAACTCGGGACAGTCCACTGTGCGTAGTGAAATGGTAACCACTTCGGGGCTGTTCGCTCCAGTGGTTGAATCGTTCACGAACCAAATTGCCAATGACCAAGCGTTTGCTCCAGAACAGATTGACGAATTGTTCGAACCCAGCCTAGCCCCTTTAGCGGCTGATGTATCTCAAAACCAAGACCATCAGAGCTTTAACCACTGGCAACCGACAGAAGTGGTGCAGCATGATAGCGGAGAGTTACTGGATCACTGCGAAGATCTGTTAGGGGAACTGAGCCTGCTGGCCTAAACTTGAAGCGAGCCCCAATCCGAAGCTCACATTTGCAAAGTCTGACAAACTTGGCAGCCGCATGATCCGGCCGACCAGCAGCTATTGCTTGCATTGGTCGCCGTTGCTCCAGAAATCCACCTAGACGCCAAGGCAGCAAATCTTCAAAATCCGACCGGTGGACTTTTCCTATTCAATGTAGGACCAACCTCACTCCACGGACAAACTGCAAGGAAGTAGTGCGCTGTGAATAGTTCTAATCATGATCAGCCTGTCGAGCAAACGCTTTACCGTTTACCGCTCTGGCCAGTTGTCGCAGCGGGTTCCCTGATTGCAGCTCTATTCTATGGGCTATTATTAGCTGGCCCATGGGACATGGCGATGTTGAAGCGATACTGTTTGAGCCACCCGGTGGCCATCGCTTCGGTGTGGTTATTCTGCATCGGCATCGTTGGACTGCTTGTCAAATGGAAGCGGGTTCGCAGCCAATATCGATCAGTAAGCGTTGCGGCAGGCGCACTCTTACGATTGACATCGGAAGGTCAGTCTGTTTCCCCGGCATCGCGAGTTGATTGGTTGTTGGCAAGCTGGCAGGCAGAACCCGAAGTTACCAAGAGCAGTTGGCTGGGCGTACGCCTTCGGCAGACGTTGGGGCTGCAACAACGCCGTGGACGTCGGCATCAATTGGAGTCGGACCTAAAATTCCTGGCCGAACAGGCTGCGGACCAACAGCATGAAAGTTATGCGCTGCTGCGCATCATCCACTGGGCCATGCCCATGCTGGGTTTCCTTGGCACAGTGTTGGGCATCTCGCTTACTTTGGGACAATTGGACACGGAATTGCTGGCTACTCAGCAGCAGCAAGCCATGAATCAGTTGACCAGCGGTTTGTACGTAGCCTTTGACACCACCGCTATCGCTCTAACATTGACTGTTGCCAGTATGTTTTTGCAGTTCGGAGTGCATCGTTCAGAACTCAATTTATTGGATCGCATGAACCGAGAAGTTGAAGGCAATTTGATTCGCTTCCTAGCGGTCGATCCGTTTGATGCTCAGGATACGCTGCTGGTTCCAGTTCGCCAAATGGCTTCCGACTTGGTCAACTGTGTGCGGGAGCTGGTTGTCGAACAAGCCTCCGTTTGGTCTCGCTCCATCGGCGAGAGTCAGCGGCAATGGGCTCAGTGGACCCAGAAGCTCAGTACCGAGATCGACCTTCAACTGGGTAACGCTTTAGGCGATGCTCTGTCCAAGCACTTGGCGGGTTTCGAGTCCGCGCAAGAGAAGGGGGCTCATCAGATCGAAAGCCGCATCCAGCAATGGCAAACAACACTAAGTGAACAGACACGAGTTCTTCATAACCATCAGAAGGAACTGGTGCAACAAGCCACCTCTCTTGGACGCTTGGTGGAATCCGTGAGTGATTTGAGAAAACTAGAAGAATCCGTGGATCAAAACTTGCTTGGGATTCACGAGGTCGGCC
>DAIRSD010000076.1:0-13690 GCA_036804625.1 Aureliella sp.
CGCTACCGATAACTGGCCGCTTGCCTTGGTTGTCGAAGGTGGGGCGTAGAGTGCGACGCTGAGCGACTTCGAATCCGGACAGCGGGCTGGCCCAATGCTGCTGGGCTCCCGTTCCGTCTCCCACAGTGCCCATGCCCCAAGGATCAAAGACCATGCACCAAGGATTACCGTAACCCGGTGTGCGGAAATAATGAAACCGCATGGACTTGGGATCTAATACGTAAGCACCCGATGGCCCCATGTTGCGGAACGGTCCCCAGGGTGTTTCCATCGTCGTGGACATGGCAACGCCTTCCAGCATGTACAATAGACCACCGTGTGACCATTCCCAGGCCCCCATAGCGTGGTGCGTGTCATCGGTGGCAATTCCATCGATCCACTGGGTGACCTCGTCGGCCTTGTCGTCGCCGTCGGTGTCGCGCAAAAACAGGATGCGCGGCTCGTCCACGACCAGCACCCCATCTTCATGGAACTCAAATCCCGTCGGACAGATCAACTTGTCATAGAACGTCTTGCAAACGTCGGCCTTGCCGTCCTGGTTAGTGTCTTCGAAAATCAGCAGTTTGTCACCGGGTTTGGCCGAGCCGGGTAGCCACTGAGGATAATTGACCATACAGGCAACCCACAATCTGCCCTTGGTGTCGAAAGCGATTTGAGTAGGATTGGCGAGTTCAGGAAATTCACGTTCCGAAGCGAACAGTTGTACCTCGAAGCCCTCGGGCACTTTCATTTGAGCGATGGATTCTTCGGGAGTCGGATACTGCAGCGTCTTGGGTTCTCGCTTCTCACGGAACGCATCGTCGCGAGTGCCAAACATGGTTTCAGGAATAAAGACTTCACCTGTCTTAGAATCGTCTGGGACTGGCGGAACAGGCTTGCCTTGCACCATGTCCCAGATGTACTGATCGCGGACAGCTACCATCTTGCGAATCTTTTGATATTCGCCTGGAAACGTTTCGGTGTCCCAGGTGCGCCTGCCGCCATAAACGTACCAGCCATTGAGCATACGATAGTCCTGCAAGTGCAACCAGGATTTGTCATTAACTGCAGACCGCACTTGCTGAAGTAACGATACGTCGGTACCGGTTGGGTGGGGACTAGCAAACAATTGTTGATCCAACTGCTGAGCCACAATACGGTCGCCTGCCTCGTTCAAGTGCATGCCATGCACGGTAAACTGCATACCAGATTGCTGTTCGAAAGCGGACTTGGTGGCAGTGAACAGATCCACGTAGGGCACCTTCAATTCCGCAGCCAGTTCGGCGATGGCCTGAACGTATTTGACAAGAACCGCATTCTGTTGATCAGCATTTGGTAGAAGCGGATTTCCTGTGCTTTCGACAGCGATGGGGCTGACCAGAATAAAACGTGCGGGCCGATCTGGCTTGGAGTACTCGGTGCGCTTATTTTCGATCCAGCGCTGATAAACCTGTTTGAAGTTTTGAATCGCCGCTGGCGAGTCGCCACCGAAATGTTCGTTGAAACCAAAGAAGCAGATAAACAGTTCAGGGCTGAACTGAACCAAAGGGTCATCAATTGTCGTGTAGTTGTCCGGTCGCTGTTGGTTATCTACTTGGTCTGATGGCCAGCCAAAATTCCGAAAGACCAACTGTTTCTCTGGGAAACGGGTATGCAACAAGGACTCAAAATAGCCGAACAAATTCATACGTTCTGCCAGAGATCCGCCCACCAATGCGATGCGTTCGGATTGCCGAGGTTCGAACATGCCAGCCCCATCTGTGGACTCTGGCTTAGCGAACTGAGGACGGAACTTCCAGTCTGGCGATCCCTTGGGATCTGGTACCTTTGGGCTCTTGCCCAAATCCAAGTCGGCGGGCCGCAGATTCAGATTCTTGAAATACTCTTTGTTATTGATAAACCCATAAAAAGAAGGATAAAACGGATCAACATAGTCGACATCGGCTTTAGCAGGTACCTTTCGGTCTGTCAGAAAATAGGCCGCATTGACAATCAAGCGGCGCAGATTTTCGTCAACAAAATCCACAGAAGCACCCGCTGTAGTAACAAATGCAGTTCCCTCCTTACGCCCATCGGGACTGGTGTAACGATGAATCCAAGCCAGAGGCTGCATAGGATGGTTCTTGTCACCTTCCACATTGGGCGAACTGGGCTCCAAAGATTGAGTGACCGCACCGCGCAGCAATATTTCATCAGACTCGGTCAAATGAATAACTCCATAGACATCGGATGGGGCGAAGAAGGAACCCACTGCTCGCAATATAGGGTGGTTGCTCTTATCTGGTTCTGTGACACTGCGTGCGCCCTGGACTTTATGAACACCATGGTGACTAACCCAGGTTTCGCCCAGAATTTTTAGACCGAACTGATCGTAGGGTAGCCCACCAAAATTGCCTTGGCCGGTGAAAGCGTGTGTAGCGGTTCGAGTACCAATAACTGGTTTGCCTGCGTTCAGGAAATCGGTTAAGTAACGAGCTTGCTCTTCTGAAGGTTTTCTAAAGCGAGTGCCGATGATCATCAGATCGGCATCGGCAAGCACTTCCCAGCCTCGAATGCCTGCACTGTTATTGGGATCGATGTACTCTGCTCCATCAGGTCCCATGGCGAACAATACGGTACATCGAAAGCCATGCTTCTGGCTCAAGATCTTTCCCAACATGGGCATCGATTCTTCTGTCCGATACTCCTCGTCGCCAGCAACCAGCACGATGTGTTTTGCAGTTGGAGAGTTATCGGGAGGGGTAAAGACCAGACGATCTGCCGCCTGGCTAACCAAAGTTAAAACAAAGCAAGTAGCGCTGAAGCAGCAAACGAAAATCAACTGTGGAAGCCGCATCATGGAAGCACAAACCTTAAGCAAAAGGGGAAAACCGGGTTGTGGAATAGCTATCGCTCAAACCCAACATACTAATCGAAAATGTGTCGATAAAATAGTGCCTATATCCATCATTCAGACAGGCTCATCGGGGCATCTGCATAACGAGGGATCGATCGAACCGGTATCGACACCGCCACCCGACAGCGATTGACGCAAGGTTAGCGATGGAAGATTCCGATATCAACTTCTTTGGATGACATTTTGCAAATGGTGTTGGTGATGATAGAGCGTGAAGAAGAGCATTTCTCGCACGGACAACTTTCCAAGCAGGGGATGTGGAAGGCGAATCTGATCTAGCGCCCTGTCGTCCCACCCTTCGGTGACTCCAATAAGTCGCTGCCAGATCAGATTCCAATCAAGCATAATCTTTTCGCGAACCGATTGCGGATCGCTGGGAAAGCCTCGACGCTTGGGAGCATAGCTGCCCGCCTGCCCACCACGACTTAGCGCCTGCTGATACTGACTTAGAATCTGGTTGTAGCTGCGCGACGATCCAGAATGCACTCCATACAGCAGCCTAGGGATTACCCGAGGAAGTCGCATTGCCAATGCTACCGGTCGAGTGGACTTGTTCAGGTGCAGCAAGTTCTCGGCAGGCGACCATTTCCCCTGGAACGGAGCGAAAAAATACTCGTTCGAAAGACTATCCCAAAACTTTGTCGCTTGCCGGTGCATGGAACTCAGAGCATCCAGAAGCTGGCTGCGGGTCACTGGTATGGTAAATTCAATGGGCGACTGGTCTGTCATCTTGGCACGCTCCCTGGTGAAACAAAATCTGCTGGACCAAAGCAATTTACTCCTTGTCTTCCCATAAAGTAAGCAGCCGCAGCGCCAGCTCGCCCCCTCCTGCAACGTTGCGAAACGTCATTAGCCAGGGAATTTATGACTTTTTGGAAGTAGTGGAACTCGCCAGAGTTCCCCTATCCAACCCCCTCTCTACTGTTCGACCCGTTATTCAACCACCTATCTTTTATCCCTGGCTTGTTCCACTACAAAATCCTTCACAGCTTTGTCCCTGCTGCTGGCCGCAAACCCAGGTCTCCACAATGGCGATTTGAGGTTGGACAGACCAAACTCACCCAGGAAATTTAGCTTTTTGGGCTAGTCTCGCTTGCAGAAGACTCTAAATTCATTCCAGAATAGGGGATTTTGAACTCCTAAGGATAGCGGCGATTACTTATAATGTCGGGCTGTTTTCCGCGTTGTCTGGGATGGACGATGCGTTGTGACTAGACATAGTTGATATGAGACACTGTTTTCTGATACACACTGGAACTCCAAAATGAGTCAAGCGACACAAGAACGCCCCCAAACCAAGAGTAAGTCAACCGAAGAGGCTGCCGCCTCTGATGCCATCTCCTTAATCCTGGCACAGGCCGGTCGAACTGCGGAAGAGATCGCGTCGCTGGCAACTCTAGACGACGCGGACCGTGCGGCTGAACAGCAATTTTCTGGCGAGGCACCTACGCTGACAACCTTGTTTGGAAACATCAAAGCTTCGGAGCTGGATGCGGGAGTGTTCAGTCCATCGCCTGATGTGGCTGCGACCATGGCTGCGTGCTTGGAGTTCGTCGTTCAGCGAAAGAAGGCGGGAACGTTGCTGGATCATTCCAAGATGCTGTTTCACGACGACACGCTGGCTGGATTGTCCGAGCGTGGCTTCTTTGGCTTGGCCATTCCCAAACAGTACGCTGGCAGCGGCGCCAAGCTGGGCGACTTGGGGCCGCTCTTGCGAGCGCTCACGATGGTACATCCCGATTTAGCGGTCATGTTCGAAGTGCATAACTTCCTGGGCCCGGTTACACCGCTGTTGGACTTTGGCACCGAAGAGCAAAAACAATACTACCTACCAAGGATGGCTCGGGGTGAGCTGCTGGGATCGTTCGCGCTGACGGAACCGGGCGTGGGGGCTGATCCAAGTCGTCTGTCGCTTACAGCTCGCCGCGATGGCGATCGGTATCTTGTTTCTGGCGTCAAGTGGCCGATCACCAATGTGGTCTACGGAGGCTTGTGCGTTCTAATTTTGAAGATCGAAGGCGATGGTCTGAGCAAAGGGCGAGATTCAGCAATGCTACTGTTCGAGACTCCCAAAGCTGACACGGACAACTTCCGCATGATCCGCAATCGCCTGTGTGCTTTCGACTACTTATGGAACGCGCGATTCAGGCTGACTGATTGTCCAGTACCAGCCAAGACTCTCTTAGGCCCCGCAGGTAGCGGTTTAGCGCAAGCCGTTTGTTCGCTGGCCAAGGGCCGCGGCGGCATCTGTGTCAACAGTGCAGCCAAGATCTTCCGCTTGTTGGCTCAGTTGATTCAAGATCCAGAAATCGTCGATAAGAAATCAGAAAATAACACTCGTAATAAGCATGGTGGATGGACTTCGTTCCGCAATACCTTTCGCAAGCCCATTGGCCAATCGCCAAGACTTCAAACTTGGATGGGACGCGCGATCTGCCATGCACTGGCAAGTCGTGTCCTAGGTGATGTATGCTTTCGCCTAGCCGCCAACGGCGTTCGCGACGAGACGATGGGCATGATCGCCAAGGTTTATGCTAGTAAGGCGCTTTTGGAGACAGCAATTCGTTCTTACCAGATTCAGGGCGGTCGAGCCGTGCATGTCGATGAACGACGCCAAGCGGTGCGTCGCAACGGCGAGCAGGCTGGGCAGGATGAAAAGCTGATTGAAAACTACATCGGCGAGAATATGCACGAGTTCGCCATCGCAACGGTATACGAAGGCCCCAATCCGGTTCTGGCCGACGTGGGCGCGCCCAACGCCATGACTCGAGATGTACGTACTAAGTACCTTGAGCCCATCGGACTGGCCGAAGCGAAGGGAAGTTTTGGTCTGATTCCGAAAGTCAAGTTCGGTAGGTTTATCGCCTAAACTGTACTCGGTTCGTTCAATCACTCAGGTGGCTCGTTGGAGGGAGTTCGCAACTTGACCCCTCAGAAGGAAAGGTTGGTCAGGCGCGGTCTGAAGCGCAATCGAGCTTTGGGACGCAAGATCCTGTTTGTAATCGCCAAGTACCAAAAGAGCTTTATGGATGAAAGTTTCTTGTTGGGCGACGAAGGCGGAGTGTTCGATCAGTTGAGCGTTTCTACAGCGTCGTTGTGTTACGCGATTGCCATGGAAAAATCGCAGCCCGAGTACGCATTGGTGGCTGAAGCTTTGGATCTCGAAGCCACGTTGATGCTCAGTCATCGGCCAGCTTCACCGCAGCTTTACCGAATGTGGGCGGAGATCGGCCAGAAGGTAATGGACCCCAGCAGTACGCTGTATCAAGACCTGATAGCTGACATCCAAGTAAGCCGAATTCCACTGGATCCACGTCACGTAGACCGTTACATATAGCAACGGTTAGTCCCATCAGAGCCGAAAGCGTAAGCGCCGCCTGACTCCCTACGTCAGCGCCATTGCCGATTGACTCCTGAAACCAATCAGCCGGGATGCGGCAACATCCTGTGCATTCACCACCGTCTAAAAATCTCCGAACTCTCGCAACCAGAAATTCACCTGTTCGTCGGTCATCGTTGGTGAATCATCTCCAACGCTTTGCTCGTCAACAACCACTTCGATTCCGAAGCTTCCAGCGTGCAACCGATCCAGAAAGGTTTCTGAATCCAGGGAAATCGCTCGTCGCGCGCGAGCGCACCGGCGAACTCGCATGTCGCTGGAGACCACCGTTAGACCCTTCGGCGCGTGGTGACGCCGAATAAGTTCCTCCAGCAAATCATCTGCTTCGGAATGATCATTAGCGAAGACAATCTGCATTCCGCTTGGCAATGTCTCGTCATGCGTCGGCTCGATTCCTTGCGAAGCATCAAAAACGATGCGAGTTTGACTGGCTAGCTCCGGAGTCAATCGGGAGGATAGGTGACCGATCAGCCGCTGTCGTGCCGCCTTGAGCCAATGGGGGCCTCGACCACGACCCACAAGCTGGCTTTGAAACAACAGGTTGTAGCCATCAATCAGAATTCGCACCGCTGTAGACTCGCGTTGTTCCAAGATGATTGGAGGTAGTCAAGGTTGGAATTTTATTTGCGAACGGTTACTTACGCGGCCCTTAACATGGTAGTTGCTGGCGTAGAATAGTCCAATTGAATCCAGCTCTCAGCCGCCTGAGGATGGATACTGCAAGCCGATTCGGGCGATTCATCTTTGGGGGCCACTACAATCTTTTCTGGATTTCTATTAAGCCACGCGGCCCACCAAGCGGTCGGCTTGCGAGAGATGACTTGGTGTTCGCAGGCTGACATCAACAACATCCGTTCATACTGGCTGGTGAAGTCGCTCTCGCGAACCATGACCACTGGGCAATCCGTAGCCAACTCAGAAGCTGCACGATGTACGTCCTGGCTGAACAGGAAAATTGTAGGTTGAGTTCTCGTTCTGGCAACAATCCGCTCGACGGCGCGACGGTAGTAGCTTTTGGGCAAGTCGCTGCTAGACGGCATCTTCAAAATTTCGTCCGATGACTGCTGACACGGATAATGTATCGCCAGACTGCTTTGCGCATTGATCAAGTCTAGCATGGCCATGCTGCGAGTGGAAAGCTTGACAGTCGGTCTCAAGTCGCTGCGCAGCGTTTCGGCGATTGAGCTAAAATATTGCTCGCTTTGCCAGTAGCCTTTTAGCAGAAGGTTACCTCGATAATTTAGGATGCTAGGATCGAACTGTGCATGCGATTGCTGTAAAACTCGCTGTCCTGCAAACAAATTCTGTAATTTTCCGCGACCGAACCAACCTAACCAACCACAGGAACGGTAGCGATTCGCAGCGATGGGCGTCCGAATGTTAAAATTCCCCAGAGCGTATTCTTGTTCACATTGACAATCAAAACTGCGAGTGTCCAGTTCCAGCGGACAGCCTATTCGCTGCGCAAGCGAACGTCCCATTGAGTATTGAAACAGTTGCTGCCCTAAATCGCCAGCCAGAGCTACCGTGACTCTATCCTTGGGCAGCGATGTGCCAGGCTTTGAACGTCGATTCTGATTCGGATGGGTTTCAGCGGTCGGTCGCCACTGAATCATCATCGGCAATCCCAATTTCCAGCCACTTGGATAACAGTAACCAGCGTGACGCAACGAATAGGAGTGACCCAAGAGGTGGCGATTCAAATAGGACTCTTCGCTGCGGAAAGCAGCCAGTCCATGATGGTAGTCGTCCAGCATATCGGAGTGCACCGAACGAAGCAGGGACAAAAAAGCTGCGGTCGATCCGCCTACAACTTTACCGCTCACATAGCACTGTCCCAAACCCGTTCGGATAAATGCGTTTGACTTCGGATTGCGCTCGTAGGGTACACGATTGACAGGAATGTTTACTTGCCCCGCATCTTGAACAGCAACCAATTGATCGGATTCATCCGGCAAAAAATCGGTACCGATCTCTCGGGTCAATCGACAATTGGCATCGAAGGCATACAGGTAATCAAAATTCTCTAACCGTGACCCAGCGGCAAGGCAATACTGAAACGTGCTGCCGGGAACATAGTTATCATGAAGTGCAGCAAGAGGCACGACCGTAACGTTTGGTAAATTCTGAAGCAGCTTGCCACCATTGGCGAACAAGAAATAGTGTTTTTCGACGCTAGGCATCAAGTAGCGTTCGGCCGATTGGTAGAACGTCAACCAGTCCTGCTTGGCAGGTTCGAGACAAGTTGACAGAATCGCGATCTTCATAATTTTGGACCCTCAATCACAGGCACATTGCCGGCCAATTACTGCTTATACGCCTTGCCGGTCCATGATGGCAAGGTGACTTCGAAACGAGATACTCTGGTCTCTCGCTGACAAAAAAATCGTGCGAAAAGCACCGTAAGCAAACTCATAAGTGAAAAAAGTTATTGTTTTTGCTAGCACTCTACTACTTTGCAATAGATTGATCGCTCGGGAATTTTAGTGGCTGACTACGGTTCTTCAGCAATCCGTTTCAGCCACGTAATTCTTCGAAGAGCCAATTTTCCAATAATCCGCTTGAAAAACTGCTTGACTCGGTGTACTATTACGCCAGTACACTGGAGGCAAGGCATGCACTTTACGATTCAAGCGGATAATGGCCTGCCCATCTACGAGCAGGTGGTACGGCAGTTCAAATTCGCTGTAGCCGAGGGAGTTCTCGTGCCGGGACAGGTTGTGCCCAGCGTGCGAGATCTGGCTCGGTCGTTGGCTATCAATCCTAATACGGTGGCTCGAGCGTACCAGCAACTGCAAGACGAGAATGTTTTGACGCCTCTTCTGGGGCGTGGCATGGCTGTTTGCTCTGGAGCCAAGCAGCGATGCTGGACCGATCGCCGGCAGTTGCTGGCCGATCGGCTGTCTGCGGTCTTGGATGAAGCGCTGCGATCAGGCTTGGACGCCGATTCGCTACGCAGCCTATTTGACAAGTCTCTCAAGAAGGTTCTCAACTCCCAGGAGTCCCATTGATGAATAGCCCGAACAGTAACCAACCGGCCAGTCCCCAACACGCTCAAGATGGTCGCATTGTTAGTCAAGTCGCTTGTGACAGCGTGATCAGTATTCGCGGCGTTAGCAAACGTTTTGGCCGCAAGTTGGCACTGGATTCGGTTGATCTCGAGATAAGGCCAGGCTTGGTGTTTGCCTTGTTGGGCGAAAACGGAGCAGGAAAATCGACACTTATTCGCGGCTTGCTGGGCTTTCATCGCTTTGATGCCGGATCGGTCAGCGTACTGGGTATCGACCCTTCGAAAAATCCACTGGAACTGCGCCGCGTAGTGGGCTACGTGTCGGATGCACCGGGGATGTACGAGTGGATGACGGTGGCCGAGGCTGGTTGGTTCGCGGCCGGTTATTATCCGCAAGGATTCATAGCTCGATTCGAGCAATTGACGGGAGAATTCGAATTGCCGCTCCACTCAAAAATTCGCGAATTGTCCAAGGGTATGCGAGCCAAATTGGCTTTGTCACTGGCGTTGGCTCACAATCCAGAGTTGCTGATCCTGGACGAGCCCACTTCGGGACTAGATCCGGCTGTACGCAGATCCTTTCTGGAGAGCATGGTAGATCGAGCCGCAGCGGGACAAACCGTCTTTCTTGGCTCGCACCAGATCCATGAAGTCGAACGGATTGCCGATTGGGTAGCCATCTTACATCAAGGTAAAGTGCAAATCGTCGCGCCCCTAGAGGATTTAAAGTGCAACCTGACAATGCTCTGTTTTGCCCAGCGTGATCCACTGTTGGCGCTGCCGGCTAGCTTGGCAGAGCTAGATGTCTTAGCCTCGACGCATTCCGGAAGGGCTGGGCAGTGGCTAGTCCGTGGTTTGGATGCGTCGCTTGTCGACAGCCTATCGTCAGACCCTAATCTAATCGATGTCAAAGCATACCGACCGAACTTGGAAGAACTTTATCTCGCTTTCACTCAGTCCTGCGCTGTTGCAGACCAATCATTCGATTCAACAGCTTTGCCGCGCGCAGTCTAGTCGTGCAGCCCTTGCAATACTATTTCGGGAAGGTTCCAGCATGACTGCCAGTTTGCCTTTTAAGACATCATCGGTCTCTGGTTCGAATCAAAACCTAAAAGCTCCTAGTCGCAAGAGATACATGCCTGCTGGGCTACAACAGGCTCTCTGGAAAGACTAACGCGCGATCGCTCCGATGTTGCTGACAATTATTCTCTGCACCATTGGCCTGCAGTTGCTGTTAGTGTCCATTTGGGACTATAGCAATCCGGTGAAGGCTCAGGAACTAATTCCGTTGACGCTTTTTGTAATGGCTATTCCCTTCGTTGTTCTATTGGGCTGCACAGGGGTGTTGATTGGAAGCGAACGAGAGAGCCACACATGGAATTGGTGCAGCAGCCTGCCAATCGATTGGCGACTTTCGCTGCCGAGCAAACTGACGGTGACTCTAGTGGCAAGTCTAACTGCTGCCTTGTTGACCAGTATCATTCCAGCCGTTCTCGGGCAATTTGGACATCTAGAAGATTACTGTGGAGCTAACCAGTTTTTTACCTTTATTGGCAATGCGTTGCTGATTTGGTGTCAGTTGTTGTTTTTAAGCTTTTTCTGCGTGCTGCTATTTCGCGAAGCGATTACAGCTCTGTTGATTGCAGCGGGTTCGCTGTTTGTATGTCACTTGCTTTTTATTTTCATGATTGCGGAAACCGCAAAAACCTTGTCGGTAAAATGGATTGGATCGGGCATCGATCCCGACCAAATGGGTTTTGTAGCGTACATATCTTTGAGTGGCCTGCTACTGCCAGCCTTTGCACTTCTGATGGTAGTAGGTTACCGATGGCGCTGGTATTCCGGACAAAATGCCGAGGTGCCATCGCTTGGGTCGCTCGCGCGGAGCATTCCAATGCTTGATCGATCGGACAGCAAGGCATCCCTGAGCATTAGGGATCAAACGTCGCGTGCGTTGTTGCTCAGCGCTCCACATCCCAGAATCTTCAGAACGGAACTTTGGTTAACATTTCGCGGCCAATGGGCAATCAATTTAGCAGTCATCGCTGTGCCGATTGCAACAGCTCTAGTCGTTTGGGGCCAGCCGCAATTTGGAATTTTCTGGAGTTCGAATTTGGCTTTGGTTCTATCTTGGCTGGCCATAGCCATTCTGGGCTCATTGACTTTTGCAGGTGACCAGAGCCGAGGCCGATACCGATTTTTAGCCGATAGGGGAGCAAGCCCTACTGTGTTCTGGGCGACTCGATTGCTGGTCTCGTTGCTGACGGTAATCGCAGTTATTGTGATAGATTCCTTTGTACTAGACATTCAGAATGTCGCAGCGTTTTCTGTTGATCGCCAGCATTCGGAATCTAGTCGTTTCATGGGAATCGCTCCCGCCTATTTCGGAGTGACAGTATTGACTGCGATTTGGATGCTTGGTGTCTTAGCTTCCATCTGCTTGCGTCGGCCCATCATGTCTGCACTGGCCACAGTGCTCATTCTTTTTGGAATCATGAACCTGGTGGTATTTGTGCATTCTATGTGGAAGGAAATATGCTTAGACCCAAACGAATATCCGAATCTCTATTTCTTATTAACTTCCATCTTCGGTTTTGGAATGAACGGCAGCTATTTTACTCCAAGACTGGGAATTCACCCGTTGGCATTGTGTACGTTCTCTGTCAGCTTACTAGTTCAGTGGCTGATAGTCTTGAGACCAGTCGTCAAACGCTGGCTGGTGTGGGAATCTCCTCGACTTGAGATCATTTTTCTACTTGCGATTCCGGTTACGCTCCTAATATCTAGCATGGCTACCGCTTTTGTGACGGCAACATTCGGACTCTTGACTTCGCCAAGCTAAGACGGTAGGAAACTAGATCTTTTGTCCGCAAAGGAGTTTGTGGCTATCGCCCAGATGACTACGGTGTAGTAGAAAGCACTGCTGGCGATGGAGAGGAAACCTGAACGGCGGGTAGTGTCACGGGACGCGATACTAGCTTGGCTTGTTCTAACAATCCTTTGACGACAGATTGCACCGTGTCTGCAGGCAGCGCGTATGTGGAGACTCGTCCGGCCCTTGCGATATTAATCCCCACCGCTCGACCATCCAAATTGACCAACGGCCCACCACACTGATTGGGTATGATCACCGAATCATGCATGAATACTCGAGTGAATCCGGTGGCTCGCGCACTGATGGGGCCGTTGACTTCCATCTCGGTTTCATCCAGCATTTCGACCGACAAGTCCATCAAGCTAACTCGCTTTTCGAAGGTCTCGTCGTTTCTACGGACAGTAATTGTCAAGAATTGCCCACCATGCCCGTTTCTCAGCAGAGACAACAATTGATCTTTGTTTCTGACATCAGTGCCATCCAGCCCACAAATGGTATCCTCCTTTTGCAACCCAGCCTGGTAGGCCCCGCTGCCAGTCAGAACATGCTTGACTCGCGCTCCTTGTGTGGTCGCCGGTTCTTGTGAGGAGAGTTCCACGCCCAGTCGAGCCATTTGATTGGTAATTTTTGATGGTCCAGCACTCACAACACCAATTGCCGCTGGCGTGCTAGACAGCGCATCGGTTGTGGCTAGCCATTTGCCTTGATTGGGAATCGAAGTATCCCACTGGACCGGGTCCAGTCCCGTTACTGGTATTTTCAGCAGCGCCAAGTCGACATCCTGAATACTGCTAATTAACTGAGCCTTACATTCTCGGTTATCACACAGCACGCAGACGATTTCTTTTTGTCGATCCAGTTCGCTAGCCTTTGTAATCAACCAGCCATCCGCGTCAACAATCGTCCCCAGTGCGCATTGATTGCCATCACATATTAACTGAACCGTACTCTTCCAACAGTCGCCGGTCGCTTCTTTGAAGGCTTGAAGCATAAAGAAACTGTTTCGTTGATTCGAATTTTTCAAGCTACTTGAATAAGAGGGTCGAAACGATGATCGCACTGCTGGCTCTTGTACCATCACTGGCGGCATGAATTCATCGGATGCAAGAGGCACCCAAGAAGACTGATCGGGCTGAGCGTGAGCATCTGGCGCGGGGGATTCCAGGCTGGCCCTGGCCACTGTAACGACTGATTCAGCAATCGATGTTTCCACTTCGGAAAACGTGTGCAGCCGGAAAAACACCCAGCCCAGCAGAAGCGTAGGCAACACGGCAACCAAAATTGTGATCTGCTTTTGATTCACGACACTTCTTCCTCTGGCCAGGTCGTTGGAACGATCCCGCGTCTGATTGGCAGCCTTTTCGATCCATACCCCTTTTCCATTCACTGCATGCAATTTCCAGGCTCGCTCCCCAAGGGGATGTTCCTGAATGGCTCGCTACCGGGGCTAGGCTGAGCATTATTGTAATTGAAACGGCAAGAAAATTGTCAAGACAAGCATCGAAAGATTGGAAGCGGATGGTAGGGTTG
>DAIRSD010000077.1:0-11329 GCA_036804625.1 Aureliella sp.
GCCGGCAATAGAGCCGCGCTGCTGAAAGGCATATCGGCCGTTCGACTGTCGATCGAAGGCAAACCGCCTATTCTTTCGATCGATGATGCGATTCAATTGAATCGATATATCGGTGTCGAAAGGAGAATTGCACAGGGTGATGCGGCTTTCGCAATGGAAAGCTGCCAGCACAAATTGTCTGGTTGCTTTATTAGCGGCGGACAAGCGCAGTTTTACCTTGAATCACAGGCGGCGACTGCGGCCCCTGGCGAAGATGGGCAAATGTCTTTTCACTCCTCCTCACATTAGACCACCGAGATACAAAACGTCGTTGCGGAAGTCTTGGGAGTGGGAAATCACCAAGTAGTAGCCATCTGCAAACGCATGGGTGGGGCATTTGGTGGTAAGGAAACTCAAGCAGCTTTGCCTGCTGCGTATGCTGCTTTGGTCGCAATGAAGACTGGCAGGCCTGCGCGATTGATCTATGGCAAAGACCAGGACATGCAGATTACAGGCAAACGACATGCCTATCAGACCTATTGGAAAGTTGGCTTTGATGATGCGGGAAGCATCGACGCTTTGCAAGTTCGCATCTATTCCAATGGTGGAGCGGCAGCGGATCTTTCGACTTCTGTTTTAGAGCGAACCATGATGCATATCGATAATGCTTATTTTCTGAGCGATGTCGAAATCACTGGCCGCGTATGCTTTACTAATATTCCGCCCAACACCGCTTTTCGTGGATTTGGTGGACCGCAAGGAATCGCTATTATCGAAAATGTGATCGAGGAGATCGCTGGCAAACTAAACATCGATGCTTTTGAAGTCCGCATGCGTAACCTATATGGCGCTGAAGGGCGCAATCGAACACCGTACGGCCAGATCTATGTTCGAAATCATCTGCCAGACATTTTGCCTTCACTAGCAGTAAGCTCCCAATATCAGCAGCGACGTAAATCCATCGAAAGTGCGATGAGTGACCCTTGCCTGTTGCGCGGGATAGCGATGACGCCGGTGAAATTTGGAATTTCCTTCACTTCCAAGTTCTTGAACCAAGCAAATGCGCTAGTGAATGTCTATACCGATGGGACAGTTCAAGTCAGTACGGGCGGGACAGAGATGGGGCAAGGACTAAACACCAAAATTCGACAAATTGTGGCCGATGAACTTGGCATTCACTATCACAACGTGATCTTAATGCCTACTTCCACGGAGAAGAATAATAACACTTCGCCAACGGCGGCCTCAGCCGGGACCGATTTGAATGGCGCGGCAGCCGTAAATGCTTGTCGTGCGATTCGAGACCGACTTGCAAATTTTGTAGCTAGAAGATTCGCCAATACCTCACTTGGACTGTGCGAGTCTCCCTGTAATGTCATCTTTGAAGATGGCTGGGTTTACGATGATCGCTATCCCAAAGATTCACGCATCAGCTTTGCGGAATTGACCAAGCTGGCTCGCTTTGAACGCATCGATTTGGGTGCTCGTGGCTTCTACAAGACGCCCGGCGTAGACTTCAATCGTGATACCGGTAAAGGCAATCCGTTTTTGTACTTCACGCAGGGAGCCGCCGTTGCCGAAGTTACGGTAGATCGTTTTACGGGGCAAATTAAAGTCGAGCAGCTTGATATTTTGATGGATATCGGGAAGTCGATTAATCCCGGTATTGATCAGGGCCAAATCATTGGTGGTTTTGTTCAAGGTATGGGATGGGCAACTGCCGAAGCGTTAATTTACGACGATGCCGGCAGACTCCTTTCGCATTCACCAACGACTTACAAAATTCCAGCCATCACCGATATTCCTAAAGTGTTTCGTTGTGACTTTTTTCAGAACTCCGATAATATACAGACCGTTCGACGGAGCAAAGCTGTTGGAGAACCACCATTGTTGCTAGGCGTCAGCGTTTGGGCTGCTGTCAAGGATGCACTGCGGCGACATTCACTGAACTCCGCCAGCGCACTTTCCCTCCCTGCCACATGCGAAGAGGCGCTGCGCTGTATGCAGCTTGCTAAAGCTTCGCCTGGACCGTCTTAGGTTATCGTGAACATCAAGCCATCAGACATGGTATCCGTCGATAAGTCGAAGTTGGTATCGTTTGGTCATTTTAACTTCTGGGCGAACTTGATGCAGAAAGAGAAGTGCGCGCCCTGATTGGAGAACAATTGCAATTGAGTAGTAACATCGTCAAGTCTCTGAATCTGAAATGGAGTGGAGCAAACTTTCTTTCCTAATAATTAAAGGTTTTGATGATTAGAACGCTCCAATCAGGAGATTTGGGCTAGCGACGCAGCCTGCGAAAAGGGCACATCACAGTGCCAAGAACTACTGAAGCTAAGCTGGTCGGTTCGGGCACTATGGTGAAGGCCAAATTGACGCAGACAATTGGGTGCGTGTCACCCAAAAATACATCAGGGCGTTGATCAGCAAAATCGCTGACACTAAAGTTCGGATAGCTCGATGCCCGCGATGACCCTGGCAAAAAGTAGTATGGATGCGTGCGTAAACCACCTTGAGTAATAATTATCTCACTCGACACAACCGGCACGCCATGCCTAAGGGTTTGCACTAGTCCTGACGCATTGGGACCACGCCGGTATCCCATGGTATATTCTCGCCCAGCAAATAGTATGAGCGAAGACGCCAGATCGACGAAGCGGAATTCGCCTTCCAGTCGCGCACTGCTGCCCGCTGGAAGCAAAGCACTTGCGAGAAGCTGGTCTGTGGTCGCGTCCCATAGGCCGAGGAGCATGTTAGTGGGGATACCATCTTGCTGGGCATCCCAGAATCCGAATGCTGTTGCGATTAGATCGTTGGACACCGGCCTAAAGCTATACCCAACCACGTTATCCAAACCGGGAACACCACCTGCAGGGTTTAGCTGTATGCCACCGTGACCACTATTGACAATCAGAAGGCCAGCCAATGTGTTAGATTGCCATCCAACCGGCAACGACAACGCGAGCGTAACCAATAGAGCAAGAATACCTAAACGCATCTCAATCTCCTTGAAAGAGCCAGGGATGGTCGTCCTACATTCGATTGCTTTAAATTGCCGGTCAATCAACTCCGCGCTCGTATTGCGAAGATGTCATAATTGCGAACTGTCCCGGGATGTGACATTGCCTTTCCATCTACGGCCCTATACTATCGCTCTCCTAGAACGGATTACGCCTCATGATATACTTCGAAACCTGGAATGCAAGCGATTTGACTGCCGGTAAATCAGGTACAGTTTAGAAGATGACTGGCGTTATCTGGATAGAATGCCTTGGCGGGGCTCGGCCAGTACGATTGAATTCGAGGCTTGGATGGGGCAAGCGTCCTTGTTACTTAAATAGCTTCTCAAGCCCCTTGTTCAGACCCTGTTGCAACATACCCTGAGCGGCGTTTTGAATGGTTTGGCGACCGAGCTGCCCCAAGGTGGAAGCATCCAGTTGCGGACGATAGATAGTGCCTTTCATGGGGAACTGCAAGGTTTGCCCGCGAAGTGCCGCTAGCACGGGGCCTTTCTGAGTCCAATTGTCGGGAATCGGCAACGACGTCATCAGCTCCAAATTGCCTGCAACATCAACAGAACCAGATGTTGTCAGCCGTGCGTCCCCAAGTGCGATATTTAGGTCGCGATGGTGTACCCTGCCTTCCACCATACGGAAGGCGATTCTCTGTTCGGGCAGTTGCATCCAAACTCGATTTTGTGAACTGACGGTTTGGCCCGGATCGGCCTTGCGAATTGCTTCGATCTGACGAATCAATCCGGTGATTTCATTGGTCAGTGGACCAGGCCCTACTTCCGCTTGATGCATGACCAGTGTACCGGCTACAGTCTGCCGCGATAGATCGGTCGGGGTCAATTCCGCTTGGTCAATCGATAGGCTAAGACGACCGTCGATGATTGTGGCTTCGGACAACAAGGTGGCAACGTACTTCAGCCAGCCGCTACACATTTCCTGCGTGATAGCCACGTTCTCCAGAACAACCATTGGCTTCTGCTGAATGACCAGTAGATCACTGGTCAAATCGCCGGTTAGATCCCAACGCAGCATACCACCGCTAACTGGAATCTCTGCAGCGGTCGCCAGAAGCCCGGCGTCAATGGTCACTGGCACGTCAGCCTTACCCAGCTCGATTCCAACAACTCGCGCTTGTTCCCATCCCAACCGAGTACTAGCCTTCAGTCCAGCCAGCATTGGAAGATTTTCGGAAGCGTTTACGGCGCGTTGCCAATGGGCTTCGACTGGTACACTTTGCTGACCTGTCATCTGTAGGGAATTGCCGGTCATCGGTCCTAACTTGGCAGCCAGACCGGCCGCATCGTAGACAGCCTGACCTTTCATGGCCACGTTCTGCATTTCGGGCGAAGTGCGATAAGTCAAGTTGCCTCGATAGTTCAGCCACTCGGTCTGAAGTTGCATGTCGCTCAGGTCCACCGAGCTGTTTTCGGACTGCCATTTTCCAACGACGGCTGCATCCAGCGTTGGCTCAGACCACAACTGCTCAGCAGCCTGGGCCGGCGGTGCCATGCTTTGCAGGATCAGCTTCTCGCCTTTAGCTTTCACCGCAAAGTCGGCACCTTCCGAGCGGATCAACCATTGCAAATTCCCCTGGACGCTGCCAAGAGCCGATAGTTGCGACTGTGCGTCACCATTTGAAGCGATAGTCGAAGGAGTGTTAGCTAGATTGCTCATCAAGCGCTGCAAGTCAAACATGAAGTTCGCCTGACCACTGCGTCCAGATCCCGTTTGACCCGGTGCTTGACCAGTCGCAGCCTGATCCTGCGCGACCACCCAGAAAGAAGTTGCTTGTACGGTCAATTGGTCGACCTGAAGTCGAGTCAAATCATTGGTGTCGACTCGCCCTTTGAAATTGCCGACCATTTTCGGCTCGGACATGGCCAAGTCGGCGTATCTAATGTGAACAGGTTCTGCATCCCAATTCGCCTGAAGCACTTCAACATGAGATAGGTCGATTTTTCCTGAAACAGCCAATTGGATTTTACCGCTGGCATCTAAATCGGGCGGTTGGCTGAGCCACACCAGACCACGACGCTTCCAACCGGCCAAGTCGCCTGACAGAGCCAACTGAAAGGCGGCTGGAGGCGCAATGCTCTGGCCTGTAGCACTGAGACTGAGCGGTTCAAATAGATCCAGCGTCAGTTGTTCATTCTCCGCTTTCAGTTGCAGTTTCAGTTGATTGATTTGTTGAGGCGATCCATCGCGCAGTTGTGCGTTGGCAGAGAAGTGACCGTTCCAGGAAGGCTCGCGTATTTGGCCCCCGGCACTGGTTGCGATAACCAGTGGACTCGTTTCCAATTGGCCGGAGGCTTCTACGCGCTGTTGGGAATCCATAGCCCACTTCATGCCCACTTTGGCAGCACCAGACATCGTGCTGACCGGCAGATCGATAAATTGACTTAGCCGTTGATGAAGCAGATCTAAATTGACATCACCATGAAGGGAACCGTTTTCCAAAGTGCCATTACCCTGCACGTTACAGAATTCTGCGATTGCGGCCACGTCAAACTGAGTTGCTCGTTGTGGCTGATTGGCAGTCAGCCGCACCGTCAACGGCTCCTGCCACGAAATTTGTTGTCCCGCTGCGTTGGCTTGCAGACCGGTGAAAGTCACTTGAAGCTGTGACTGCTTGTCTTGCTGAGTCTGATGATTGGCGCTGAACTGCATTTGACCAGCCAGCAACTGGGTGTCCTCACGAACCGGCAACAGCGACCGAGCTGCGTGGGCCAGACGCGGCAAGTCGATGCTGCCAGCAGCTTGCAGCTTGACACCGCTCTGAAAGGGCTCTGTCAGTGTAGGCATCTTAAGCGGCCATGGGATGACTGCGGCTGCCTGAAGCTGGCCAACATCGCAGGCCAACTGAGTATCCTGCAATTGCATGACCTGATTGGCTAACGAAATGCGACCGCCAGCCACAATCTGATTCAATTGCGCAGGTTCCGTACCAATGAGTTCGGGTGCCGAAATCGCAAAATTTTGTACTTGGACTTGCTGCAGGTCAAAAGTCCACTGGTCTACGTTTACCGCATTGCCCGCCAGAGTTCCTGACGCGATCCCAGCCATCGATCGGATGGTGATATCTGGAAGTCGAGCACCAACGATATGCCAAATATCCAGAGAAAGATTTTACAATTTGGCTTTTAGCTCAACCGCACCATCCGCTTTCTGATCTGCTTTGGCCAAGATCTCCCCTGAGATAGTGCCCTGAGTCCCAGACAGGTCGGAGACAACAGCCTTCAACTCAATGGGACCGATCAACTGATTTGCGTCTGGCAACTTGGCCTGCAACGTGGGAATCTGGACGCTCCAGCGCTCTGGGCGACCAGGCTGTGACAATTGTAATTGTGCATTGGTCAGCGAAATGGTTCCCTGAAATGCCACTGCAGATGATTGCTCTTGGTCGGCCAGAGGGTCAGGTGATGCTATCAAGAATTAGGCCAGGGCCTGTTCGATGATGGTCGAACCTTGCTCTGCCTGAATACTGGCCTTTACTCCTTCGATTCGAATAACGCCAAGATCCTGTCGATTTCTAAGCCAGCCTATGATGCCTTTCGAGGTCGCAATACGATCAACTACCAGCAGCTCATTTCCTGACGCATCAACCAGCCGCAAATCTGAAATTTCAGCCGGTGAAAGCCAGCCCATCGAAAAGCCGCCGATGCGTACTTCCAGTGGCTGCAAGCCACCCACTTGATTGACAAGTCGACCGACAAGACCTGGTCCCAGCAAGAATCGGGGAGCAAGGCCCGTGGCCAAAAGGATGATCCCGATAGTTGCGATCACTACTCGCTTGAACCATCCAGCCCGGCGACGTGAACCGGATTTGCTGGGACGCTGGTATTCGTCAATTGCAAGGGATTTGCGAGGCACAGGCTTTGTCCTCCAAGAAAATTGTTTTGCAAGTGGCTGGAATATCGGGCGCGAAACTGCCCGACCACTCTCCAACACGGGGGAGTTCGCTGGGATTGTTGCAAACCAACGCCCGACAAAGCTAGATTGATTTACTTGGATTTTTCGACACTTCTCGCGATCCGTCACCACTTATCAAATTAACCCTACACGTCCATACGATAGCAGGCTATCTGAATCGACTAAGACGCTGATCGTATCGGTTTCCATCTGTTCCCCGGTATTGCCACCTGTGCTTATGGATGACGGGAAGTTCTTCGCACCAGATACCTGCAAAATAATGGGACTTTCAAGAAAGCACGTTGGCGATAGACTCGACCTAGGGTCGCTAAAGTTACATATTTTCGAGCAGATCGTGAAGACTGTGTGACAGAAAGATGCAGCGAATCCCCCCTATCGACTTGCACAGACCCATCCTGTTCGGTACATTGTTGGCTATTGCAAAAGTGGGATGCTGTCATTCTATCTTTGCAGTACAGGATTCACATTTGTTCTTCGAAAGGATAACAGATTTTCAATCCTGGTCCGTGTGCAGTTGGGTTGACATGCAATCTGGCAGATTGCGACTGCTTTTTGCAGGATAGTTTTAGTAAACAAATTCGACACCCAGCGGCGCAATAGAATCCGATTGGCTTCTATGTCCCGGAATGAATCAGCTTACTCAGGTATTTCATTAGTTCTCATACCCAAGATGTTTGCTCAGCCGGTACAACTGGCCGGCTACAATACTTGCGGGGCTTTTCCAGATGCACTTTGGATTGTTAGTTTTTGCAGTGAGCTTCCTGGTTGCCATTTTATGGCTGGTTGGAACTTTTATTGCTAGCTGGACTTTGCCAAGCACACTCCGCTTGCGACGATTTGCTGTTTGTCAGGCTGACCTTAGCCTTGTGTCCAGCAGTGATCATCGATTTAGCAAGCGATGGTGGGAGCACATCTGGCCCCCGAAAGCTCATGGGCCATTCGGCTTGGAGTTGGAGATCCCTAGGGATTTTGCAACACCAACGGCAGTGGCGTCAGTGGTTTACGGTGTTTGAGAAAATGGGTTGGGTCGACCAACCAGCATCTGAAGCGAAGCGGCAGATTCATTCTATCGATGTGAAAGTCCGTGTATTAGGTCCGCACTTGGCCGACAAGAATTCTCGCTTTGTCGACCGTTGACGGCTTGCACGAAAGGGGCTTCGCTTAGCCACCAGGATCTCTTGCGCTGGCTGACTGTCGGATCATGATGATTAGAGGAGGTGTCTGTGGAGGCCTATTTGTCTAGCGTCTTTATTCTTCAGTGGTTCAGCAAAGGTTGTTACCAATCACATGCTTCGATCAGCATGCTTTTGGGGCAAGCTGCTAGCCCGCTGCCTACACCAGCCTGGGCAGCAATTGGTGCCCTGGTGGGTGCCGTCTTAGTTGTGCTGTTCTACTTCATGCGTGGCAAAGATCTTAAGTCACAGGCTCGAAGCATTTTGGATCAGGCACGTAACGAATCGGAGAATCTGAAGCGTCGCGCCGAGCTAGAAGCTAAGGAGTACGAGCTGAAGCACAAGAGCGAACTGGAGGTCGAGGCCAATAAGCAGCGCGAGCAGTTGCAAAAACGAGAGGCAGCGCTGGATCGGCGCGAAGACACTCTGCAGCAGTCAGCAGACGGCTTGCGTAAACAGGAAAAAATGGTCGAGGCAAACCAGCGTCGCTTTGCCGAGAAGGTTCAGGAGGCAAACCGAAAGTCAGAGCAACTTGACCAGATCCTGAAGACTCAAGCCAACGAGCTGCAGCGACTGTCAGGGCTGAGCAAGGAGGAGGCTAGCAACCGATTGCTAAAGACACTTGAAAGAGAATTGCAACAAGAAATTGGCACACGACTACTGAAGCACGAGCGGAGAGTGGCCGAGATGGCCGACCAGAAGGCGCAGGAAATACTATTGACGGCTATGCAGCGTTATGCTGCCGCTCACACGGCCGACAGCACTACTAGCACGATTGATATACCCAGTGACGAAATGAAAGGTCGCATTATCGGTCGTGAAGGTCGAAACGTTCGAGCCTTTGAAAAGGCAACCGGCGTCGACGTGATCATCGACGACACTCCCGGAGTGGTAATCGTCAGCGGCTTTGACCCGGTGCGTCGCGAAATCGGTCGCAGATCGCTGGAAAAGCTGATCGCCGATGGGCGCATTCACCCGACTCGCATCGAGGAGATCGTAGGTGAAACAACTGCCGAAATCGAGAAACTGATTCGACGCAAAGGTCAGGAGGCGGCCGAAGAGGTGGACGTGGCCGGCTTGCACGAAAAGGTCATCTACATGTTGGGACGACTGTACTTCCGCACCAGTTACAGTCAAAATGTTCTGCAGCATAGCATCGAAGTTGCCTTTTTGTCCGGCATGATGGCAGAAATGATCGGACTGGACCCTGAGCTGGCTAGACGATCTGGATTGCTACACGATATTGGCAAGGCTGCGGATCACGAACTGGAAGGTGGCCATCCCAAGATCGGAGCTGATCTGCTGAAGCGCCACGGCGAAAAGGAAATTGTCGTGCATGCAGCGCTGGGTCACCATGATCAACTGACCAGCGACTATCCATACACTCTGCTGGTTGCCACGGCCGATGCGTGCAGCGCGTCGCGTCCCGGTGCGCGTCGCGAGTCGCTAGAACGGTACATCAAACGTATGGAAGAACTCGAAACGATCGCGAGGGGCTTTGAAGGCGTCGAGCAGGCATTTGCTATCCAAGCCGGTCGCGAACTGCGCGTGATCGCCAGCTCGAGAGACACCGACGATGCAAGAGCTGCTAAGATTTGCCATGACATCGCAAGAGCATTCGAACAGCAATTGACTTACCCAGGCGAGATCAAAGTCACTGTGGTAAGAGAATCCCGATTCAGTGAGGTTGCTCGATAAATACAGAAGGTTGATCGCTGGAGAACCAAGAACGGGCGATTTGAATTAAGTGTTGCAAGATCGTGATAGAAACCAAACTTTCGGCACCCAAAGCCAACCAACTGCGTATCGTTTTAGTCGGCGATACGGTTGGAAAGCCAGGCGTTAAGGCTGCCTGTCTTGCAGCGGCTTGGTTTCGTCATGAATTGCAGGCAGACTGTCTACTGGTCAATGCTGAAAACGCTGCGGACGGTTCCGGACTGAGGCTGGCTGACTACAAAAGGCTAGTTCAAGCCGGTTACCACGGAATCACACTTGGAGATCACCTGTACAAGAAGCAGGAAATCTTGGAAGTTCTGAAGTCCAGCCGCAATATCGTTCGCCCCTGTAATTTGCCAGCCCAAGCGATAGGGCTGACGCACATGCTTCTTGCGCCAAGGCCGAACGTCCAAGTGGCCGTGATCAGCGCTTTGGGAAGAGTGTTCATGAAACCGGCGGACTGTCCTTTTCAGGCTGTCGAGAATGAACTATCCAAGTTACCTCAGGATGTACGTATTCGTATTGTCGACTTTCATGCTGAAGCCACCAGCGACAAACAAACGATGGGGCGGTTCTTGGATGGCCGCGTTAGCGCCGTCTTGGGGACACACACCCATGTCACTACGGCTGACGACCAGATATTCCCTGGCGGCACTGCGTTCCAGTGCGATGTGGGAATGACCGGTCCGTTTGAAAGTATCATTGGACGAAATATACAGGCGGTCACCGAATCGGCCTTGACCTCCTTGCCGCTACCATTCCACGTAGCCAAAGAGGATGTTCGGGTCAGCGCTACATGGTTGGATGTCTGTATCGCAAGTGGGAAGTGCGAAGGCATTGGACGAATCAGTCTGCGAGCCGACGACCTGGAAGAGTACTCCAAACGATGAGACTAGAGCAAAGGTAATACCGTTTGGGTTAATGAGAATTGCATTTTGCGAGATGAAAGAAACCATGGAAACACATCGAAACCCGATCCATCTGGCGGTTGATCTGGGAGCCTCTAGTGGTAGAGTGCTCGCTGGATACCTGCAGGATTCATCGGTGGTGCTGGAGGAACTGCATAGGTTCGAGAATGGACCACGGCAACTCGGCCGCCGACTGGTCTGGAATCTGGTTGGTCTGTGGGATCAAATTCAGATCGGACTGCAAACCGCTTCTCAGCGATTTGGTGACCGGATCGCCAGCGTGGGTGTCGATACCTGGGGCGTGGACTATGTACTCTTGGATCGCAATGACGATTTGGTCGGACCTGCCTTCAGTTATCGTGATGCCCGGACACAGGGCATGATGAGTCAGGCTTTCAGTCGCATGAGCCGTCAGGAGATTTTTCAACATACCGGCCTACAATTTATGGAACTGAACACCGCCTATCAGTTGCTGTCCATGCGCATCGATCGGTCGCCGCTACTGGACATCGCCGAACACTTTCTGATGATTCCTGACTACCTGCACTTTCTGTTGTGCGGTCAAAAATGCAATGAATTCACCACCGCTTCCCAGACTCAACTGCTCGAT
>DAIRSD010000077.1:11339-13608 GCA_036804625.1 Aureliella sp.
ACCCGCCACGATGTTCCAACGTCCGATTCATCCAGGCTCGGTTCTTGGAACACTGACATCGGAAGTGTCTCAGCGGACACAATTGAGCGAGCAAGTGAAGGTTGTTGTACCAGCCACACACGACACCGGTTCGGCTGTACTTGCCGTTCCTGCACAGTCATTTGCTCAGGCAAGACCTGATTGGTGTTACATCAGTTGTGGCACTTGGTCCTTAATGGGAATGGAACTAGCCGAACCCAACTTGAGCCAAGCTTGTCAAAAGTACAACTTTACAAACGAAGGCGGAGTGGCTGGGAGCGTCCGCCTACTGAAAAATATTTCGGGTTTGTGGATTGTGCAACAATGCCGCGAGCAGTGGCGTCGCGAAGGTCGTGATCTTGGGTGGAGCGAACTTTCTCGCATGGCAAGCCAGGCTACCAGCATGACAGCGGTTATCGACCCAGACGACCCGACCTTTAGCGCTCCGGCAGACATGCCCAAAGCAATCAGGCTATTCTGCAAGCGAACCGGCCAACGCGAACCACAAAATGAAGGCGAGGTCATCCGCTGTGCTCTGGAGAGCCTAGCGCTTCGTTATCGGATGGTACTGGAGATGCTGGAAGAGATCGTGGGTGTGGAGTTGAAGGTGGTACACATCGTGGGTGGCGGTGTGCGTAATCAACTTTTGTGCCAATTGGCTGCTGACGCTTGTGGTCTACCGGTGGTGGCAGGTCCCGTCGAGGCAACTGCGCTGGGCAACATTCTGATGCAAGCTGTGGGGTGTGGTGAGTTGCAAGGGGTCGACCAGGCTCGAGCCTTTGTGCGGGCTTCGCCTGATATCATCCATTACCCACCCAAGCAAGCCACGGCCACCGTCGCCCTTTGGAAGCATGGTCTCAATCTGCTAAAGCAGTTGACGGAAGGTAAATAGAACGATGACAACCCACGATAGCCTCCGAGTACAACTGGCCGAGCGCAGTTACTCGATCTACATCACAGACAACACCTCAGATTTTGCAGCGTTGGTGCGACAAGCGTTTCCTCAAAGCAAACATGTTGTGGTCGTATTCGACCAAAATGTAGCAGAATACGCTCAGACCCATGGCCGTAGCCTGACCAAACTGGGAATGCGTATCACCAATATCCCCGTAGCCAGCGGCGAAGAAAGCAAGAGCATCCAGGTGCTGGCAGATCTTTGGCAACAAATGCTACAAGATCACACCGCCCGTGGCAGTTTATTAGTGGCTGTGGGTGGTGGAGTGGTGGGAGACTTGGCCGGTTTTGCGGCCGCCACGTTTGCTCGCGGAATACCGCTTGTTCAAGTGCCAACTACGTTGCTGAGCCAAGTTGATTCAAGCGTTGGAGGGAAAACAGGAATCAATCTGCCAGGAGCCAAGAATATTGTAGGATCGTTTTGGCAGCCAGGCTTGGTCTTCATCGATACTACAACATTAGATAGTTTGCCTAGCCGTGAGTTCATTTCCGGATTGGCTGAAGTTGTCAAATATGGAGTGATTTTGCTGCCCGAAGTCTTTGACTTTTTGGAACAACATTGGCAAAGCGTCCTCCAACGTGACCCGGCCGCTCTGAACTGGATTATCACTCAGTCGTGCCGCGCTAAGGCCATGGTTGTTCAAGAAGATGAAAGGGAGATCACCGGAAGACGTGCTATATTGAATTATGGTCACACCTTTGCGCACGCCATTGAAACGACTGCGGGATATGGTACTTGGCTGCACGGTGAAGCGGTTTCGATGGGGATGCACACGGCTGCCCTATTGGGAGAGATTCTGGGACGAGTCGACAGTCGGTATGTCGCCCGGCAACAAAGCCTGCTAGAGAAGTTAGAGTTGCCAGTCATCTGGCCACAAACAGACCCCAAAACAATTTGGCAGGCAATGCAACATGACAAAAAGGTTCATCACGGCACCCTGCGATTCATTTTGCCCACGCAGCAACTGGGGAAGGTCGATCTGGTTGCTGGGGTCACGCAGCAGCAAGCCTGCAAAGCTATTGAATTGGCAATGAAGCGACAAAGGCCAATCTGCTGACCGTTTGCCTTTATACGGGAGGGCGACTACTAATCTGCTCTCTTAAAGACTCAATCATCACTTTCAGTTCCTCCAGGCTCTTGTCTGCCAACTCATCATCGGAAGATTCGGGAAGGCGGAGTATCGATTGAAGGATTCGAATCGTATTGGCTTTCTCTCTGGCTTCACCACGGGCTTCACAACGGGCTTCACCTCTGGCTTCACCACGGGCCTCACCACGGGCTTCACCTATTGCTATG
>DAIRSD010000078.1:0-13587 GCA_036804625.1 Aureliella sp.
TTTTCAACTGGCTGATCGTTGGTTTTCGCCGCAGCTCGATTGGAGTGGTATTCAGGCGTGGACTACTGTGGGAAATTGGAGTCTACCACAGGCGGATTGGATCGCACAACTGCCCGAATTAAACATCAACCGCTTGGCCTACTTTTCGTTTGTCATATTATGGATCGCGCTGATATCTGCGACGTTTGGCGGAGTTCTAACGCGTCGAGCTGCCATCGAGCTTGGGCAGCGCACGATGGGAGCTTGGATTCATACGATCAAGCTATGCACGTCCCGCTTGTCGAGTTACTTGTGGGCTGCCGGAATGCACTTTATTGCCATTGCTTGCCTGCTGATTCCGATTGCCGTGCTGGGTGGTCTATCGCGTTTGGGACCTACAACGGCTGCTATCTCCGGCGTCTTCATGCTGATGATTGGCGTTCCCCTGATTTTTTCGGTAGGGCGACTATTCTTGAGCTTAACAGCTTGTTACCCGCTGAGCGTTTGTGCGATCAGTATTGAACGCAAGGCCGATGCGTTTGATGGTTTTAGCCGCTCGAACGCCTATCTGTTCCAGCGACCGGTCGTTGCTGCAATTTGCGTTATCGTATTGGCCTTCTTGGGAGAACTGGGATCGTTGCTGGTTCAGTGGGTGGTCCGGTCAGGCTGGGTATTGATCTCAGAATTTTATCTATGGTCTGGCGGAGGAAACGAAGCATCACAGCAATATCTCAGCGCTGGCGATTGGTTTGCATCGGAATTGATCACCGCATTTCGCTTCAGCTTCTTTTGGTCAGGGGCAGCGGCTTTGTATTTGGTCTTGCGGCGCAGCGTTGACAACACTCCGCTTGAGGAAATGGAGATGTTCGAAAGCGAAATGGAACGTCAGCCGCCTCAGATCCCAACAACCTCGCAGCCCGCTGCGCCTGGTGAGGTATCTCCGAACCAATCTTCATCCGAATCACAAGCCGCATCTTCTCCATCACAAGAAGAAGGCGAGCCGTAATCGCTACTTGTTGTCACGCAAGGATTCGTACGCGTCCGCGATTCGATAGGCCGCTCGCTGAAGTTCCTCCTCGGTTGTGGTCCAACCAATGGATATGCGCATGATGCTGCCTATTCTTTCCTGCTCCAGGCCCAACGAACGAAAAACGCAGTCGCCGTTGGAGTGCTGTTCCGACAGCCGTTGTGGCAGGAGCCCCAAGCAGATATCGGGCAAACGTTGCTGAATATCGCTTGCCATCACTCCAGGAAGTTCGATCAATGAAACCCCCGGTAGACGCTGGCTTTTTGTGCAAAGCTGATTGACCGGCCCACCAAGCAAGCTTTCCAAGGTTTGGATGAAGTGCGCTAATAGACCGGCGACACGTTGCTGGGACGACTGCAATCCAGCTTGAGCTAGTTTTGCAGCCTGGCCAATCGCTACGATGTGAGGCACGTTCGGTGTCCCCGGTCGCAGACCCGATTCGTTGCCTTCGCCGTACAGGATAGACTCAATGGGAACTCCAAGCCTAATAAACAGAACTCCAATTCCTTTGGGCGCGAAAAATTTGTGGCCGCTTAGACTTAGCATATCTACGCCTAGTTGCTGCACCATGCAAGGGATCTTGCCTACGGTCTGCGCGGCGTCGGTGTGGAGCAATATGTCTCGATCGTAACACAACTTGGAAATGTCTTCGATCGGCTGGATGGTTCCTAACTGATAGCTTCCGTGTGTCACAGAGATCATTCTGGTTTGCGCGTTGATCAGACTTTCCAGCGCGTCGGGCTGGACAAGTCCCTGCGAGTCGCAGCAGACCACCGATACCTTCCAACCCTCTTTGGCTAGTCGAGCCGCCGTTTGCTTAACGGCTGGATGTTCTAGATTGCTGATAATGCAGTGTGGCGAATCGGTTGCATGCCCAATGGATCTTCCAACGCCAAGCAATCCAAGGTTGACACTTTCGGTACCTCCGGATGTAAAGACGATCTCGTTGGGATGGCAGTCTAGCAGGCTAGCTACATGACTGCGGGAGTCCTCGATCGCTTCGGCTGCCGCTCGCCCCGTCCAATGATTGCTGGCCGGGTGCCCATAGAGATTGCTCAGGAACGGGAGCATGCTCTCTCGAACGCTGGCCGCAATCGGGGTCGTCAGACTATGGTCAAGAAAGATGGGTTGCATCGGAAGATAGAGCAAAAGGAATTGTATGTCACACAGATTCCATCTAAATTAGCCTTTGGCCCGAAGTCTCCAGTATCCAACGACATCCGTCTCGGGATACTCAGAGTTGCCGATAATCGATTCCGGTCGTAACAGATTTTCCGATATTAGGTTCCTCGCTAATGCATTGGATTAGGCTGGTATGGTTTTAAAAGCCGCTCGCCAAAGAACTAGTCGTAAAATAAGTTGTCGGATTAGCCAGAACGCGTTAGCGTCCGGTTCCAACTTGAACCGGGTGCCAACGCGTGCCGGCTGATTGCCGATTCGGAAGTTTATTTAGGGATGATTCCTAAGACCGCTGGACTTGCATCCAACCTTGGGCCAATCGATGAAGATTAAGAAGCTGTGTGATCTGAACAAGAAAGAGATCGAAAAGCACTTTGCTCAAGTGGCGATGATCGTCCAGTCACCGCTTTACGTCTGTCGACAGTGCTGCCGTGTCGCCAATTGTCAGAAGCACCTATGCAAGCCAACTGAATTGCCTGGTTCATTAGTTGCAGAATCGGCTCCAATGCCCGAAATTCAGCATGTAACCACGTCATAGCGAGTTGTTTGCTGGACAGCGCGCAAACCATGCACACATTTTTAGGTGTGCGACTTGGTTGAACGCATAACGTTGGATGAAGTGGAAGTGGCGTAGGCATCCTGCCTGTGATTGGGCAACATATGGTGTAAGCAATCTCGTAAGTCGCCACTGATTGACAGGCTGGAAGCCTATCCCACGCTGAGTTGAGCGGGATTGTGTTTACACGTAGTTCGGAGTGGGCGGTCGAAAGTGACTCAAGTCTACCGACTGGAACCACTCAATGGTCTTAACAAGACCCTCGCGCAGCGTTACTGTGGGTTGCCATTGCAACTGCTTCTTGGCCAGCGAGATGTCGGGACGGCGACGCGTGGGATCATCGGCTGGCAAGGGCCGATCAACCAATTGCACGCCCACTCCGGTTAGTTCGATCACCAGTTCAGCCAATTCGCGAATGGTGAATTCTCCTGGATTGCCCAAATTGCACGGCCCGATAAAGTCATCAGGGCAATTCATCATCCGAATAATGCCCTCCACCAGATCGTCGCGATAACAGAAACTACGAGTTTGCAGACCGCTGCCAAAGATCGTGATATTCTGCCCAGTCAGAGCCTGGCGAATAAAGTTCGAGACCACTCGACCGTCATACGGGTGCATCCTGGGACCGTAGGTATTAAATATGCGGACGATACGAATGTTGACTCGGTTCATCCGGTGATAGTCCATAAATAGCGTTTCGGCAACTCGCTTGCCTTCATCGTAACAGGCTCGCGGACCAATCGGATTCACGTTGCCACGATAACTTTCCGGCTGCGGATGCACTTCGGGATCGCCATAAACTTCGGAAGTGCTGGCCAGCAATATCTTCGCTCCGCAACGCTTGGCCATGCCTAGCATATTGGTAGAGCCCAGGATGCTAGTTTTGATGGTCTTGATCGGATTAAACTGATAATGGCCAGGTGCCGCCGGGCAAGCCATGTGATAAATCTCGTCGACTTCCAAAAAAATTGGCAGCGTAACGTCGTGGCGAATCAATTCAAAATTGGGGCGCCCCAATAAATGCGATACGTTGGACTTTTGACTGGTAAAAAAATTGTCCAGGCAGATCACGTCGTGGCCATCGCGGACCAATCGTTCGCAAATGTGTGAGCCCAAAAAGCCGGCTCCACCCGTAACAAGGATTCTCTTAATTGCAGCCATTAAGGCGACTTTCTAAGCGAATAAGGCGAACTGAGGAAGTGAATATCTCAGTAGCTACCGTCGCCAGACGGTGGGTTAGTAGGTCTACTACGGAATTCCTGATAACTGCCTATCGCATTGAAGCGTTGGTTGGCGTCGTTCTGAAATAGCCACTTCAAGATAGCGAAAGTCACCGATCTTGAGAATGGCTAACCAGCCAATCACCACTGCTGCTCGATCAATTTGCCATCAGCCCGATCGCCCATCGACTGATAGGTTTCGGCATCAATACCTTGAGAAAGAAATTTAATGCTACCATCGGCAAATAGGAACATGGCACCTCCCGAGTGATAACTGGCGAAACCACCAACGAAAAGTGGATCAACAGGTGAGTCATCTGCATTGCCAGTGGCTTGCGGATATCCCCGAAGCAGGTTGATCGGATGACCTGTGTTCCGCAGCGTGGCACGAGTGCCCGAAGTCCAATTCAGCATCGGACCGTCACTACCATGTTCACCGATGGCGATGGTATAGGTCGTTCCGTCGGATATCTCGTGATCGCGAACCTGGCTGTTTAGAAAAAACAGCCCGGTGTTGTCTAAGCCAATAGGTGTCTCCGTTCCCCCGGTGCAGCCTGCGTAGGTACTCCAAATCTCGCCATCTTCCGTCTGAAAATCCGGGCTGCTGGGACAGACATAGATGGGCACTCGATGCTTGCGTACTGGTAGATTCTTGGCCGAGTATGCCCCGGCTTGTTGATCGAATTGTCGGTATGCAACGGACTCTTCAATTTGAGGCAGGATCTGTACTGTCCAGCTCACATGCCGTCCAATAGGCTCGGCGCGAATAGGCCCGCTGCTATCATCCAGTACACCAGAGGGAAATTTTTCAGTATTGAACTGGTAGTGATGCAAGGCCACTCCCATTTGCATTAGATTGTTGCCACAACTCGAACGACGCGCCGCTTCCCGGGCGGCTTGCACAGCAGGCAGCAACAAGCCCACTAAGATGCCAATGATGGCGATGACTACTAGTAATTCAACCAAAGTAAAGCCTAAAGCCTTCCAAGACGGATCGGTTAGGCGGCGGAAGGGTTTCAAGCGACGATTCATGGCAATTGGCTCCTGAGTAGGAAAAATCATCAATAGAGGATTAAGGGTGATTGCGATCTGAAAGCAGAAATGTTCGAGTGATCTGAACCGTTCTTTCCGGTGCATTGGCATAACCAAGTTGAGCTACAATCGTATACTGTCGACCGGACGATTCAGAAATAGGTATTGGACTGATGTCGATACGTGCCAGGTCGTAGCTTGTGAAAGCGGATGTCACATCCCAAACTTCGCCACTGTAGGATGGGTCAAGATGGAGTTGCTCAGTCGCTCGAAGCCTGCCGGCTTGAATTAGGTAGGCGGCTTGTTGGCGTTGCAATTCCCACCTGCACTGCCTGCGAGCGGACAAACTGCTACTGAAGGCCACTGTGATCAATGCCATGCTTACAAAAGTACAGGTCAGCACGGCTACCAGCACAGCACCCGACCTGCGATGTTGCCGCGTGTAATTCGATTTGGCTAATCTCAAACCAGTGGCGTTCACGATCCGATTTGCTCCTGGCCAAAGGCTGTTTCAGGCAGATGCAGTTCAATCAATCGATCCAGCCGATTGGGGTGGCTGTCGATTCCGGTCGCTGACTTGACTAGGATTTGTATTAGTCTGCGCGGCTGTTGATTTTTCCCAGCTTCATCTTGTGACGGTGGTTTGTTTGTCGCTGCGGATATCAGTTCAATGATGATCGATTTATCGAACTGGAATGATTCGCGACTGATCGCCTGTGAATCGGATTTCTGAAGTGAACGATTGAGCCGGTTGCCAGAAGGGGAAAGCTGCCATGTAACTACTTGGCCATCTAGCAACTGGAATTGAATTTCTTGACTGGTGAGTGACAAAACTTTGTCGGCCTGCTGCGCATCGTCGCGCAGTTCAATGGCAAGCCTCGCCAGTGTAGCGCTATGCTGGAACGTCTTGCTTGCCGCAGTGGAAAGCTGCATCGATTGATTGATCAACAGAGTGGCTAGCAACATGATCACGCTGCCTACCGACATGGCGACCAACATTTCGATCAAACTGAATGCAAGCCTATAGTGACTCTTAGGTTTCACGGCTGCACCTCCTGTGGTGGCTGAGCGCTGGCTGACTGGCCAGATACCCATCCGACTAATTGCAAGGGCTGAGCCGCACCGCGCCGCTGCCAATTCAATTTCAGCACCAATCGCCGACCCAACGAATCATCTATCCAAACCGCTTCCAGTGCCGCACCAGGCAATATCTCAGCAATCTCTGGTGTCACTTGCAAAGATTCCAACGACTGTGTTTGCTGTTGTTCGCTGAGAGCTAAAACACGTTCCATTTGATTGGATAATTCATCCGTGGCCAGTTGATGGCGGCGAGTCTCCAACCAGAGCTTTGAAAGACCGTGGTGGGCTCCTGACAGCAAGCTAACCGCGACCATTAAGATGGTAGCTGCCACCAGGGCTTCTACCAGCAGAGCACCTTTTCGCGAGCGGGCCCATTGGCGTTGGAATTGGCTCTCAAGCTTAGACATCATCCACCTTGGGTCCCCATTAACTTGGCTAACATGGAAAAAATTCCCACGCAAACCCACAATACAAACAGTCCGTAAACGCATATTACCACTGGGTGAATGATACTTGCCAGCAGTCGGTCGGCTCGGGCAACATCGTCCTGCATTCGATTGGCGATATGTGCAAGGAGCCAACCCTGCTGCGCGTTAGTATCCAGAGTACCCAGCGCTTGACTTTGCTCGTTGCCCAGTAATCCAGCCAACTTGAGACTTTCCGGCAAGCCTTGGCCGCCCGTTAGTTCTCGATAACACACCAACAACTGATGTCGGATTCTTGGGTCATGATGATACTTGGATAACGTCGACATCACACCGGCCGCTGGTCGTCCAGCACGCATGCTGCTGGCTATCAAACCGATCAATCGACTACGACGCAGTTGACGCTGGCGTGGCGAGACGTAGGAACCCAACGAACGGCTAAGCCCGCGGACCCAGCCTAGTCGCCCGGCTACCCACACCGATAGAGCCACACCGGCCAGCACTCCGGGCAGATAGAACAACAGGCTGACTAGTGGACCGCTCTCTAGCCAGCGAAAAGAACTAGTCGGTTGCAACGTCAGTTCTTCGTTGATTTGCGCAAACTGCGGGATGATCCACGCTCGGATAAAAGCGATGATGCCAATCAAAGCCAATAGCAGACCAAGGTAGTAGCGCCAAGCAATCTGCGGCCTCTGCTGGTTGGCTAGCCAATCGGATTGCAGGTCCGTCTTTAGCTGCCGAAGTGTCGCTGGCAGTGTGCCCGATTGAACCGCCAGTCGTATCGCAAGCACCGATTGATCATCCAGCACATCGGGCGTTTGTTCCAAGGCATCAGCTAGCGCCGCTGCCGACTGCAGACGTTTCGCTAACAGAAGTGTATGCCTTCGATGCCGACCGGTTTCCTCTTGTCCATAAAGTTCGATCCAGCGCTCTGGCGCAAGCTGCGAAGTCTGCGACATTTTCGGATCGTAAGCAAGTTCCAACATGGCTAACAAACTGCATTGTGCTGGCCGCTTCGCGTTAGGCTTCCAGATGCGATTCAGTCGCCACCAATTCCGAAATTTCCCTATCGTGAGCCAACCAAGCAGCGATGTCGCTAAGTATGGCACTGAGTTGTCAGAGTTAAAGCAAGTTTGATTGATGACGCCGATGAGCAACGCTCCAAAACCAGTCAATCCTTTCAAAAGCATCATGAACGGCAAAAAGAGAACGAATACGCTCAATGCAACAAGAGCCAGAAACAGGAAGAAGGCAAACTGCGATAAGCTCGTAAGAGAACGCTGAGCCACAAATAGCCAGCGCTCATAATACATCTGCCCCAAAGACTGAAAATAGCGGGCCTGTGATGACGGCTCAAGTCGCACCCCGAGAAAAAGAAGTGGCGGTAACATGCTCGTTGCCAATTCGCTGGGAGGCCGCCCCGCATCGAAATCTTTTGCCATCTGCTGAACTTCCATGCGAAGCGCGTGCCGACGACAACCGTTAGCTGCCATCTTGACCGCATCCTGTAAGGAATAGCCAAGTTGCAGCAATTCCCCCAACGTCTGCGCAAAAGTGGCCATCGCCCGCAAGTCACTACTACCGCCAGCAGCCAGCCAAGGCAGTAGTCGCAGCATCAAGCCGCGTGAACGCCACACTCGAATCGACAATAGAGATGCAATAGTAAAAACAACCAGCGGAAGCCAGTTTAGTTTTAACCATGGAGACGCCTGAAGCATAAGTTCCAATGGTAAAGGCCTACGCAGTCCAAACTCTGAATAAATCCTGTCGTATTCCGGAAAAACGAATGTCGCAGAAAAGAAAAAAACGATGCCGGCAATCGCTGTTACGATCACTGGATAGATGAGCCCACGCCAGAACCTGCGCTGATAGGTCAACGAGACCGCAAATTGCTTCAGTCGCAATTCGGTATCCTCGGAACCATCGATGGGTCCCAGCACCAAAGGAAGCAGGGGTGCGGTGTGTTGGTTCATCACCAATTGTTCAACACTGGTCGCCTCGCGAAGCGTTTTCACGATCGAATCCAACCGGCCCGAGGCTGACCTACCGAGACTTTCCTGGCCCACGTCCAACAGCAAATCGGCCCACTGCTTGGTGTAACGTAGCGCACCTGGGCTGGATTGCTGATCGGTCACTGATTCGTTTTCGTGGCGATTCATCTGCCTGGCGCTCCCCCATCGACGATCATCTGCAAAGTTTCTGCAAGTGGCCGAAAAAGCAGAATTCCCATCAGTAGAGCCATGCCGCCGCCGACCAGCAGACCAACCAAGACCGGCAAACGCTCTGCCGCGTTCTGGCTCCTGCGGCTACCCATCCAAAGAGATATTCTGTCGAGCATCTGAAGGACGTCAGGCTGCAATTCTTTGCTTTCAGCAGCTTGACTTGCCAAATGCTCCTGCGCGAAAAATCTGTCGATCGGTGACTGGAGCCTTGCGGTGCCCAGATAGGTCCGCTGCTGGATCAGCCTATAGATGATGATCGATACCAGCAGCAACAACGCGCCAACGATCCATTCCGAATGATCGCTCAGGAAATACAGAACTCGAGTTGCCAAGCTTGGTGTTTGGTCGATCTGCTCCTGCAATCTGCGTAAATTGGGAACGGTGATCTTGGTGACAACCGCCAATGCCAAAGCAGCCAGCCCAGAATAAAAAGCTAGATGAAGGTACGATAGTTCTCGTCCGCGATTGGTTGTAGAGAAACATTGATCCAGGACCATCAAAGGCTGCATGGCTTCGATCGATTGCTCCTGTGCCAGCCATCGATGCCAGAGTTCATGATACAAGGGACGGATTCCAGGTTGCATCTTCAGGGATGCGTCCACGTCTATTCCGCTCTGCATGTCTAACCGCACTTGCTGACTAATCCCATTCAAACTCGACTTCAATAGCTCCGCGCGCTGGTCTGGCTTCACACGATTGTCACTGATTGATCCTGCATCTAGCAACAACCTATCTACGCCGAAGCCAGCTTGCTGCAGAGCGGTCAGTTGTTTGTGAAATAGCTCATGAGTTTCTAGCATCGTGGACACAATCTAGTTTGATTCTGGAACCGCCGAGGAGTCGTCTTGATCGCGATCCGATCGATTCCCGGCACTACGCTGTTGCTGTAAGACCTCGACCAGCGCCCATTCTTGACTAACTCCCTCTCTTTCAGCGTGCTCATAAGACATCCGCTGCACCTGCCCGCTGGAAGGGGCACTGAAATGTTCGCGCTGCCGGCTCAGGAAAAAGTAAAACGCACCCGCCATCAACCAGGTCAGACCCACACACATTCCGAAGTTACGGAGTTTGTTCAACTCCGACTTTGGGATTTCCAGCTCTCTAGCCGCTTCGACAACTTGTGGGCGCAAATTTTCTGACGGAACAACATAGTCTTTTGCCCCAGCAATCAACCGTTCCAAATCGTTCCAGTCATGTGAATCGCAAGGTTGATTGAGTGATCTATTCATGAATTTTTTGCCCCATGTGCGACTGCAATAGGAACGCCATTTTTTGCAAAGCGTAACGATACCGACTGGCCGCAGTTGCCGGTGAGATGTTCAGGACAGTTGCTATTTGCTGAAAGGTCATCTCCTCCCAAATCTTCAGCACCACCAGTTCGCTTTGCTCGGCAGGCAATTTGCGCAGAGCTGACCAAATCGCCCGGTACTGCTCCTGCATCTCCAGTTCATCAACAGGGCATTGGGTCGTCAGTTGATCCAACTGGCGGATCGGGGCTTCTGGTTTTCGGCGACGCAATATCTGCAAGGCGTTGTTGCGGACCATTTGCAGCAGGTAGTGCCATGGCTGCTGAGCCTGACACAGTAGTTCTGGATTTTGCGAGATTCGCACCAGAGTCGTCTGCAAGGCATCCTCGGCATCGTGCTGGCTACGTGTGATGGCCAGTGCAAGTCGCAGCAGACGCTGAGCGGTCAAATCATACAAACCGCCCAGCGCCGCTGAACGACTTTCTTGGATTCGCCGAGCGCACTGGCGCACCTGCTGAGAATAATTGTCCGAAGCCTTATTCGACGGATCCATTGCTCTAATTAGCCACTTCCCGAAACAGTCATTGCCCCTAAGCAAACAACTCGATTCTGACAGCGGAAAGTCCACAGGACTTTCGCATAGCCCGCCACTGCGGCCGTGCTACAAGCTATAAGATGCACCAGCCAGGGCTATTTGTCTAAGCGTTTTGGCAGAAAAACAGAAAGATTAGAAATAAGTGGTGATTGGCCGCCTGGAACTATCGCAACTCTGGCCTAGGTTGTTGCCGCAGTAGGGCAACACGGTATTTTTCGTCCATCAGTTTTTTATTGGCCCGCTCGGGGTCCGAAGTACTCCATGTTTCGCGATAGAGAGACGACCAAATTTCGCGACTACGACCCGACTCGCGGTCTTGCCAGCGGACGACGTACTGCTTCTTGGCGCGATCCAGAATCGGAGTACGAGAAGAACCGTTTTCGATCAGGCACCAAGCTACCACATGATAGCGGCGATAGTCGGGTGACCACTCGTAGAACACCACTTGATCGTAGCAGTGACGCCCCAGATCGTCGTAGCAATGATTCAGTTCGATCAGATCTACCTTCTGCACAACCCTGTCGGTCGGCCCCGAGCCACCGCTGGCAATTGCCAGCACTAGAGGAAGAAGTCGACTCAGCCCCGAAAGCGCCACTAGACTCAACTGGACCATCCCTGGTCTCCCTAGGTTTGGCAAGCGGCAGTTGAAATGATACCGTAGCTACCGTCGCCAGACGGTGGTCTTGCTTGGGATCCACCGTCTGGCGACAGTAGCTACATTTCTGACGCTCGCATTAGCACCTGGACGAACAGCCCAGGACGTGGACCGTCCTTAAGGCCATCGCGTCGAAATCACTGGCTCTCCCTAGCTTTGATCTCGACCTGATCGACAGGTTTTCCAGTTGTGGCTCCCGCAAGAATCAAGGGAGAGCACGTTCCAATCTATTTCGTTCGGCAACTGAAGGCCCGAATGATAAGACTAAATTCCGGTTGTACGAAAAAAGTTGGCAAAATGCTGACCATTCGCGATAGCCGATCAACACCCAGACATCGTCCCAACAGCCAGCCCGACAGTCTAAGAACAATTACATCATTGGTGTGAAAGGCCCGTAACAATTACGCCCATGGCCTGATACGCCCTCAACAATTGCATCATTGGCCTGAAAGGCCGGTAACAACCTAGCCCAGGGCAGAGCGTAAGCGCCGCCCTGGGAGCGTCAACGGCATCATGGCCACCGCCCTGAAAGGGCATGACAACGATTGCATTGTCCCGCCCTTTCAGGGCTATCGGCGGTCGTGCGGCACGTAACCCAGGGCGACGTTACACTCAGCCCTGGGCTGGCATGTGATGCCCTTTCAGGGCAATGGCGCACGTTGCGCCGATATCCGGCGACGTTGTAACAATGAATTGATAGAGACTTTGATCTTGCGATGGATGATCTGTTTCCAACGGTTCCGCGCCGTCGAGGTAGACGTTAGAACGGACAGTTGGCATGCAAGGCTCGTCGTGTGAACGGGAGCAACACTATTTGAAAGGACCGATCGGGCAGGTGGTAGTTTGTCCCTTGTAAGCGGTTGGCGAAACGATGGTGTGACGGCGGCTGGGGGACAAGTGGTTGTTTGATGTTGATGGTATCGAGATCGTTAATGCCAAACAATGGCTGAGCGACTTGAGCTTCTGAACGGTTTAGTGAAAGCTAGGAGTTTGAAACTCTGAGAACGGTCGAAACGTTTCAGAAGCTCAGTTGTGTTCAGCGAGATATGGCAATATTTCGCTGTTTCTCAACTGCATGCTGTCCCCGACTGGCCAGTTCTTTCGCTGCATCTTACATAGCAGGTCAATGGTTGATCTGGCTGCAGTTGGTCGTCACTTCGTGTTAAGGGGGATCGCAATGAACTGGTGTTTTGTCGGTCGCTTGCGCCGTTTTGCAAGCCGAATCGCTCTGGGCGCTTCTTTACTTGTTAGCTCGCTTGCCAGTTCCAGTTGGGCGCAGTGGCCAGGTTCTTGGCTGGGGTTGCCTACACCACCGGTCATGATGCCGAATCCGCAACTCAGGATAGCGCGTCCGCCAGTTATGGTGCCTAACCCACACGCAATCTTGCATGCCAATCGGTTTCAGAATCACTTGCCGCTTCCATCGCTGACCAGTCGACTGCGTCCAGTTGTGCCCAATGCAGCTTTGGGCGTGCCCAACCTGGGTGCGCAGGGTTACGGCAGTGCTCAGGGAGTTGTCGTGACTGGCGTCAGCTATGGTTCCGCCGCATGGCGATTGGGGTTGGAACCGGGCGATCGTATCGTACAGATTAACGATCAGTGTGTCCGAACCAATCAAGATGTTCAAGCTGTTTTGCTGCAGGCATTAGCCTATCAAAATGGGCAGATCACGGTATTGATTGACGATGTTAGATCACGCCAAGTATTCGGTGTACCTCAGAAAGTCATGCGTACCACTTTTCTGGACAGACATTCTGGTGGGCATTGGTCAGGTTATCCGAACTACCCAGACCACTGTGCATTGTGGTAAATGCTTCGATTCACAAAATTCTCAGGTTTCCCCTAATCAGCCGCTTTCGCCCCACTGACCTGAAAGCGGCTGTTTGGATTAGAATAGAGCGGCGATGAGGTCTATCGCTCGATTCAGTTCACTCTTTGCCCAGAAACCTTGTAGTCGTGCAGTCCGCCGAAAATCGTTGGCAGCCCGTCGCGCAGCTTCTAACAAGTACTCAGTCCGATGATGGGCTGACTTGCATTCATCCGGCAAACGGCAAGCAACTGAGCTTTCTGGCTGGGCTGAGTCATGATGGTGTTGGGGCAACGCAGGAACAGCGGTCCAGTGGACGGCAATTATTCGCCGATCTGCGCGGTGTGTGGGACCAACTGGAGGGGTCGGAGCTAATGAGGCGCTGTCCAATCTTTGCGATCACCGGGTTGCTGAACTCGGGAAAAAGTTCGCTGCTGGCCACTTATTTGAGCCCAAAGGGTCGTAATCGAGTGCTGCGTGGACTGTCGAATCAGGCTGGCACCCATCGCTACGTTTTGTGGCTACCCACTGGGTGGCGTGATCACGCAGAATTGATCAGCACG
>DAIRSD010000079.1:0-13571 GCA_036804625.1 Aureliella sp.
GTAGCCTCTGGGGCAATAAGCCGAAGTGAACCTCAATGGGTATGTTGGTTTTATTCAGTTTGATCCTACTGTGGGACATCGTGACGGCCAATCTGCAAGTTGCCTGGATCGTGTTGTTTCGACCTGTCGAGCAGTTGCGACCTCAGTGGTTCACGGTTCCTCTGGATCTTCAATCGCGAGAAGCCATCGCGGTGCTTGCTAGCGCCATTACTTTGACTCCTGGAACTGTCAGTTGCGATCTGTCGGCCAATGGACGTAGCCTTTTGATTCATGCGATGGATACAAGTGACACCGAAGCTGAAGTTAAAAAAATCAAACAGCGCTATGAAGCCAAGTTATTGAGAATATTCGAATGATTACCTATGCACTGTTATTTGGTTTGACGGCTACAGTGCTTGCGTTGATGCTGAATGTGTGGCGTCTGACCGCAGGCCCTACAATGGTTGATCGTATATTGGCTGCTGATACGATGGTGGTGAACACGATCGCACTGATCATTCTCTATGGTCTGTTTCAAGGGACTGCAGCCTACTTTGAATCGGCTTTACTTTTTGCCATGTTTGGTTTCACCGCAACAGTCGCCTACTGCAGGTACTTGTTGCGTGGCGATATTATTGAATAGTCGGCGGACATGCGTGCTGCGATCCATTCGCTAGCGAAAAAGGATAACTTGTCATGACGTACAATTGGGAATGGGTGATTTCGGTTTGTATCGTTGTGGGTGCCCTGTTTATGCTGGTGGGTTCTTACGGCCTGTTGCGCATGCCAGACATGATGACTCGCTTGCACGCTCCGACCAAGGCAACCACTGTGGGCGTCGGTGCGATTCTGGTGGCTTCGATGCTGCATTCCCTAGCTATTTCAGGCAAGCTTTCCATCAACGAGTTGCTGATTACTTTCTTCCTGTACGGTACAGCACCGATATCGGCTCATTTTATGGCAAGAGCCTACCTGCACACCCAGTGCAACGCCCCGCGAAAAGAGCTGCCCGACACCTGCTGCCAATGCGGTTGGAGTGTCTTTGAGCCGGAGCAAGCGGAACCATCGGGTGTCGCAAACAATAAGCCTGCTCACTAGCGATTGTCCTGTATAGGACCGCAGGGCTGTTGTTGGTCAGTCCCTCGAGTGACTATAATGGTCAGACCTTGCTAGGGTTGATGTTGCCCAGCACTCTTGAACGCCCAATTAGAAACTGCTTGTACCATGACGCGCCCGCCTGCTATTTCGATGTTGTTAGGTGTCTACCTGAGCTTAATTTGTCTCGCACCAAACGCCCTCTGCCAATTAACAGTGTTGTCGTCGGGCAACATCAATATCCAGTGGCGTGGCACTCAGTTGGATCTGATTCGAAGCCAGTTAGCAGATGTTGAAATCAAGGGGCCATTGCGTGCTGAGCTGGAGTCGCAATTGTCATGGCTTAGTGCTTGGAAGCCGGGGTCTTTGACCGACACAGCTACATGGGAGCAAAAGGACATTGGTTCCCTGTTCACCGAGCCCACGGTGGACCCAAGCGGCCTGGCAGCGCCGTTGCGTGAACGACTGCTGGGCAAGCAGGCCAAGCCAACTTCGCGAGACACCAACGAATTGCAGGCGGTGCTGGTTCAGCACGATCAAGACATTGGCCTGCGTCAGCTTCATCTTCATTGGCTGGATCAAAAGCAGTACCGACAAAAGTATTTGTCAGAGATTATCGATGCGGCGGATCAACTGGCTGGGATGTTGGAACAGGAAAACCCACAAACTGAAGAATCTCGCCTGGCGCGAGCTTACTGCTATTACCGAATATGCCGCGCATTGATTTATCGCGAATCTCCCGAGGTCACTGCTGATAAGCCAATCCAGGATATTGCTTCGCATGAGTCCAAGCTGCTTGCTGCATATACTCAGATGATCGAATTGGGTGGAAAAGGGCGGCCCGAATTCATACTGGTGGAAGTCCGAATGTTGCGTCGCGACAATTGGTTGGGACAGGCTCTTGTAAAGCTCGAAGAACACGCTGCTACCATCGAAAAACAGTGGTATCTCAAAAAGCGGCGAGATCTACTAAAGGAACTTGGTTGGAGAGAGCCGGCTCAGGAGGCTGAAAAAGTGTATGCGGCGGCTTTCCCTGAGGCGGTTGCCAAAGAGCGATCATAGAACCCGAATTGAAGGTTGACACTGACGATGGAAGGCAACAAAGGGATGCAGAACGGCTCCAAGCCGCCGGAACGATCGAAATGGCTTCGGCGAATTCTATGGTTGTTCTTATCGGCCGCAGCCCTCATGGCTGCATTTGTGGTCAAGTTGATGTACGACGGCGGCGAGTTTAAGTCGCTGAAACCGCACTTTGCCGGTACGGTTCGCATGATCGATGGCATCATTGGAGCAGAGGATATCACCATCGATCACCAAAAGCAGGTTGCCTATATCAGCGCAGACGATCGCCACTCACGCATGGCAGGCCGCACGGATGCCCTTGGCGCGATTTATCGACTGGATCTGAACGATCTATCCGGAAACCCTCAGTTGATGCCCAGAGAGCCCGACACGCCCATCACACCTCACGGTATCTCATTGTTTAAGGGTACTGACGGTCAAGATTATTTGTATGTCATCGACCATTTTCAGGGAAGCCATCGCATTTTGTTGTACGCCATCAATGATGGCAATCAGTTAATGCTGGTCAACACTTTTCAAGACGCTCAGTTTCTAATTAGTCCCAACGACATTGTTGCCGTGGATCAGCAGAGCTTTTACTTCACAAACGATCATGGTTCCCAGGGAAAGCTTGGTCGCATGTTCGAGGACTATTTGCAGCTAAGTCGCAGCAATGTTGTCTTCTGCAATCAGGGCCAGTACTCGATCGCAGCCGATGGCATCGCATACGCAAATGGAATCAATCTATCAGCCGATGGCAAGCGGCTTTATGTAGCCTCCCCCATGGGAAAGTGCGTGTTGGAATTTCAGCGAGATTCTGCGACCGGCAGGCTTACGGATCGTCAAGTGAGAAACTATGGAACGGGAGTGGATAATATCGAATTGGACGAGCACGGCAATCTGTGGGTCGGCTGCCATCCAAAACTCTTGTCATTCATTCGACACGCTGGCGATTCCAGCCGTCCATCGCCTTCGCAAGTTCTGCGCGTTGGCCAGACGAGTGATCAGCGCTTGGAGGCTGAAGCAGAAGAGGTCTACCTTGACGAAGGGCAACAGATTTCTGCATCCAGCGTGGCAGCGGTTTCTGGTAGACATCTACTGATTGGACCTGTATTCGATAAAAAGATCCTTTGGTGCCAACTTCCCGAATAGGCTCAATGAACAGGTTGTAGACGCTCTGCGGCGATCGCACGCACTCGGTCGCCAATTCTAGTGACAAGCAGCGTTACGGGACGGCCTTCAGGCTTGCTGTACCTTCGTTGAAAATCGTTCGCATTCATCGTGACCATTCGGCATTTTACCTCAACTTGCCCAACCTGATTCTGTCTCAGCCATTTTCTGATCTTGCGGTCATCCCAGGCAATGACATCCATCACTTGAAAACTCTGCGCCCAGGGACCAGGCACGGATTGCGATCCAGTGTAGTATCCGTGTTGACCGCTGATTGGATAAAGGTTTTGCTGATGTGCCCAGGCCAAGGCCAGTCCGGACACGTGCAGAGTTGGATGCAGATCGAAAATAAATTGATCCACATCAGCTTCTAAAGACACCGATTCGCATTGGGCCGGTGCAGCAAAGCAATAATGATTGGATGGTTCGAGAGCGGTGGCAAGTCGATCGCTACCATCGGTAAGCAAGATAGCGATGGCATGCCGCTGGCTGACCGCCTCTGGGAGACCTAAATTTCTGGCCAAGTTATCCTGTACTTCGTTGCCAATCAGTAACTGCTGTCGACACTCGCAGTGCCCACCTAGCCAGACTCGCACACAGTGCTCTGCAATCCAGTGGGTTAGATCGAGATCAAAAAGTGTGGACGGTGCCAACTTGATGGCATATCCGCGCGTTCGATTCGCTAAATGCAGGACATCCTGGAGTGGCGGTGAGAATTGGTCTGCAATCAAAGTCTTGCGATTGCCTGGGCGGCGATCCGGATCCACATGAAGCCATTGAGCTGCGCCAATCGCGCTGGAATCTAGATTTGTCGTGCGCGTTGCCAACGATAGGCCTTGTGCATCGGCATTGTTGACTGCCAGCGCCGTCATCCAAGGATCGTTGTCAATAGCACAGACGGCACCACGAGCGGCCAAGGCAACGGCGTCAGCACCGGCTCCACAACAACCGTCCAACACCTCGGCCCTTCGTGGGAATAGGCTAGCCTTGAAGCAGGCTGAAAGCCAATCACTAGCCTGCGCCAAACTACGATCGCTCCAAAGCCATTGCTCTGGTTCGGGGAATCGATGCCGGCTGCGAACTCTGAGTGCAGCTTGCTGTTCCAACATCGAGAGCTGGGGCCGCGTAAGATATTTCCAATCTGCCGGTGGTTGACTGAGCAACTTTCGTCCATGGACAAGTAGCCACTCTTGTAGATCGTTCAGGCGAGTCTTGTCGGTCTGCATGAAGCAAGAATCGTTAAGTGGAAATAGTGAGATAAAATTCAGAGTACTGACTGCATGCGTCGAAGTATCCAAAGCGAACATTATAGCCTAATACTTGGGTCACAAGCATCATAGCGTTTACAGCGGTTCTAACGAATTCAGGACCTGACCACATCACACCTGAGGACCAATTGAATATCAGCCGATAACTGATCAAGGTGGGATGCTGGATGCCGTCGGTGCGCATCCAACTACTCATCGAGCCACCGCCGGGAAACTATCATTCCTAATTCCCTAGAATCATGCCGGAATCCATGTTGCGTAGCCCTTAGACAGGCTTGCTGCCGCTGGCGGGTGCTGCAGTCGGACCCTACATGTCGTATGATACCGACTAGGCCAAACAGAGTCAAAAGTCGCTGCAAACAGTCACGGGATCAGCGTCCATCGGAGATTCCACCACTGGATGGGATGCATGGGGAATGGCTGGCCAATCACCGGCGAATTCCACGGGGGCAACAGGACTTACACCCAGTCGCCTTCATGTCGACCCGTTTAATCCAAATCCTCACAGTCTAGACCAGATGCCGATTGTTTCGCTGGCAGAGGTTCTGCGGTTCGATATTTCGCCAGACTGGGTAATGGGGCGTTTTCCCAGAGTGTCAACCGTTCTGTCGGAGTTAAACCTGGATGGCTTACGAGTACCTCTGGTGACGGGTACCAGTCCATCAGACTTGGCGGGTACCGTAACTTATTACTTTGATCAATTCAAACGGCTAAAACGCATTTGCGTCCAGGGCAATGTCGGAGATCCAACTCGCTACGTAGCTGAGTTGCAACAGGCCTATCAGATGTCACAGGAACCTTCACTGGGCGGCACCCTCTACGTAATCAAATGGAATGGAGCGCCAACCAGTTTGCTACACATCGCACCAGCCTCCGTGGTGCATTCGGATTCGCCCTACGGAAGGTTTCAGTTATTTCTTGAGTTGAATCAAGCTGGACTAGAATTTGGCTTGAGCCCCGAAGCACGTCATTTGGTCGAAGCGGGTCGCCACACTAAGCGATGGTGAATTGAATTTGCGAGTTTCCCACCTACTTGCTCGGCTACCAGGGTTTTCCAACGATGTTGAGATAAGGCAAGGCACGCTCCAGTTCAGCGACCGCCTCAGGACTGACTTTCGTACCGGCGATCGACAGCTTGACAAGTTGCTCCAATTCATGCAAGGACGCAATGCCCTTGTCCGTCAGCATGGTGCGGTCCAAGGTGAGATCGTTCAAGCCGGAGATCAACGATAAATGAGCCACACCCGTGTCCGAGATTCTCGTGTCACTTAAGTCTATTTGGAGAAGCGACTTGCTCTTAGATAGGTGAGCCAAACCTGCACTTGTAATGGGACAGCCGGAGATATCAAGCAGAATCAGATTAGGAAGTTCGGCCAGATATTCGAGTCCCACATCGGATACGGACGTATTGTCAAGATAGATGGCAACGAGCGTGAGGCACTGCTGCAGCCGTTTTATCCCGAAATTGGTGACACGTGTGTCTGCCAGCATCAATTGGTCAAGCTTTGGCAGTTCTAGGAGCGGAATCAGGCCATCGTCTCCCACTGGCGTTCCTACTAACGCGAGAAACTTCAAATTCGATAGTTCGCGCAGGTGGGTCATTCCCTCGTCGGTAATCTGTGTTCGTATAAGTCCCAAGCTTTCCAGGTTTTTCAATCCCTTCAGCAGCAGAATCCCTTGGTCAGTGACCTTGATGCTAGAGAGAGTCAACTCGCGAAGATTGCTCAAGCCCTTGACGTGGTCCAGTCCTACATCAGTAATTCTAGTATTTCTCAGGTCCAGTTTTTGCAACTGGGGAAATTCCTCTAGCAGTACCAAGTCTTCGTCGCTGCAAGCTGTCAAGGCGAGATCAATCGAAACGATGGGACTTTCAGGGTCGTCGTTATCAACCTCAGTTTTTCCCGATAGCCACCGAATCCGCCATCTATGATCCTCTGAGCCGCTGCGATTCACGATTAATTCAGGTAAGGTCAGTTCCAATTCTTGGATGCTGGCGTCGGAGGCACCCGTCCGGTACACATACAACTGTTTGAAACCGGCTTTGCCCTCGAGGTACTTCAACCCCGCATCAGTTACGTTCGTCCGCTCGATTTTCAACGTCTCCAGTTGCGGCATGCGAGCGACGGATTCTAACGCTTGATCGCTGATCTGTGTACCGCGCAGCACTAGCGTTTTCAGCGCTGGAGCGTCCGCCAGCGCGGCAATGCCAGAATCGCTCACAGGGCAACCGGAAGCGTCAAGGGACTCCACCTGTGTGATCGTGGCGAGGTGTTCGATGCCGGCGTCGGAGGTAGCGGTGTGTTCGATGGAGACATGAGTGATCGTTCTGTTGTGGCGCAAGTGCCGAAGTCCTTCGTCGGTGATTTTCGTACCGGCAAGCGTCGGAAAAATCACAGCCCGGAGCGTTGCCATCGCTGCTAGCCCTTCATCGCTTACTGGCGATCGATCCAAGAACAAGTACCCAAGCTGAGGCAGTCCCTGCAAGTGGCTTAGTCCTGAGCCGGTCATCCTAGTCTCATACATAGTCAATTCTTCCAGACGCACGAGCCCTTTCAAATGGACTAGTCCAGCATCACCTACGGTCGTCCTTGTCAGGTCCAGCGCCTCCAGTTGAGACAAGCCAGCTAGGTGGGCCAGTCCCGCGTCCGTGATTGAGGTAGCACCCAAGAATAGCCTACGCAGGCTGGGAAGATCCTTCAGCAAGATTAACTCAGCGTCAGTGATCTTGGAGTTTCTGAGATCCAGTTCGACAATCGGCTTCTCAGGAAGATTGTCATCGATAGCGTACTTACCGCCCAAGCGAACTATTTCCTTGTTTCCGGAAGATACATTTGCCTCGGGGACTTGAGCAGCAGTCACCGACGGTTGATCAGTGATGGCAGCGGTGAAAGAGGAAGGTTCCTCGTCGGGCTCATCGCTGGGGAGGTCTTTCCCTAACGTGACTTCCGCAGTTGTCGACCGATTTTCGCTGGCCTGTTTCGGCTCGCGCGGTTGGAGCACTCCGGTAACATACAAACCCATAGAAACCGCTGCCGTGAGCATAGCAGCAATGGCCCACCACCGAAGTTTATTGAGACTGTGAAATTTCGCTGATGGCGCCGATTGCAGAATTGGGTGCGAAGTGGAGTCCGGTGCGGCGTCGCCAGGCCACAAAGACAAGAGCTTTTTCGGAGCATGAATCGGATCGTTCGAAAAATCGATGAACTGAATCTGCGTCAGTAGCAAATGCAAATTCTCAGGATGGCACCCCTCGATCAACACCGGAACGACATGGCCCGGTCGATTGGTCAGCGCCCAATTTACTTCGGCTTTAACCCACCGCGATTGAACGGAACTCTTGGACAGCACCACCAAAAACCAGTCGCACGATGTCAAGCCTTCGCGGATCTGCTTCTCCCAATCGTCCGCTCCGTGGATGTCGTCATTGGAATACCACAACTCACAGCCTCGGGACCGCAGCGCGGGAAGGATCTGTTGTTCGATGAAAACACGATCTTGTGTGGAATGGCTGATGAAGATACGGGGCATGGCTGACTCCTGGAACAACCGAAAAGCTATTCTAGCAACTTGGCATGCAATTGGGCGATGCGATGGACTCTTTGCAATCAAGCCATCATTAGAGCCCGAGCTTGCGGTTAGTTGACTATAGATCTAATTTGCCGAATTTCGTCGTTGGTTCTCAAGCATCTCTGACATGGCTCGATCGGCAGCGTCTTCTGCTTGTAGTTGAAATTGAGCAGCTTCTGCCTGTGAATGTTCTAGACGCGCCAGTGTCGCTTCAGCTTCCGCACGGGCTTCCTCGTATCGGGCCTTCACGTGCGGACGGATAGCCCATTGTGTCAAGCTTTCGTATTCTTGGATCTTTGTTGACAATAAGTATCGTTCTGTGTCATAGTTGAATAGACCTGCCTGATCGTCTGAGCGATATTGCTGCGTTCGGAGTCTAATTGAGTCGACTATGGCATCGGCTGGTGCGGAATTCTTGTTGTAGATGGTATTCAGGCTCACATACAGTACCGCAAGACCCGCAACCAAGACAAGACAGGCAACAGTTAGTTTCCTAATCATTTCTAATACCCCTCTGAAATTGGATCGGATTTTCAATGGAACCGATCTGCATTCTATCTGTTGCGGGCGCTAATTGAAGGGAGCCTGAGTGAATTCGTTTCCAAGGAGTTTGTTTTAGTTGCCATCAAACGATGATACTTCGCGTAATAGATGCTGGACTCAATAAAAAAATATACTAAAGTGGTCCGATGGCTCTCAGGGTATTCTCAGGCCAAGTTTCCTCATAGTTTTCGTAGTTACTACCATGAAGTTTTCTGTTTTTAACAAGCTGCAACGGGAAAAGACAATTTTAACCGTGATGGAATTTGTTCTGACGGCGATCATTTGCCTCGTGTTGGATTCAGAAGCCGGAGGTGCCCCAAATCGGATGGGCCAGGCGAGGGAGCAAACTTGCCATAAGCCCCCCTCTTCCTGCCATCTACTCCAAAGCGGTGGAGAGGGAACTGGCGGCGAGGGGTCACGCAAATCTGGTTGCGAAAGAACTCATCTTGTTTCTACGCCTAGTAACGGCGGCGAGGAATCGAAGGTGGACCCGTGCCAGTGGTATGTAGGTACGGGGCGAGCTAAGATCACGCCCGGCCAGCCGATGTGGATGGCCGGTTACGCTAGTCGTACTGCGCCCTTTCAGGAAGTTGCCATCGACTTGTGGTCTAAGGCGATTCTCCTGCAGGACTCAGGCGGCAATCAACTGCTGCTGGTAACTCTAGACTTGGTTGGGTTAGGGCATGGTATGTCGACGCAAATCATCCAGGCGATTCAAGATCAACATCAATTGCATCGCAGTCAAATCGTCTTGTCCACATCACACACCCATTCTGGTCCCGTGGTGGGTGACAATTTGCGGCCAATGTACTCCTATCAACTGCCAGCCGAACAACAAGAATTGATTCTGCAATACAGTCATTTTCTAAAATCACAGATCATGTTAGCCGTACAACAAGCGTTTGACACAAAGCACCCGGTTGAGCTTACGCGCGGTACAGGATCGGCAAGTTTTGCAACCAATCGAAGAGCCAATGTAGAGGCTGACGTGCCGAAGCGTCGCGCAAGTGGCCAACTGGAAGGGCCCGTCGATCATAGCGTGCCGGTGCTGGTCGCCTACAAAGCAGATAAGTCACCTTTGGCGATTGTTTTTGGCTATGCTTGCCATGCCACAGTACTATCGGGATATCGCATTTCGGGAGATTATCCTGGTTATGCGCAGATCGAGTTGGAGCGATCCTATCCAGGTTGCACCGCTATGTTTTGGGCGGGTTGCGGGGCTGACCAAAATCCGCTTCCCAGGCGAACGGAAGAGCTGGCGGAGCATTATGGACAGTGCTTGGCGCTAGCGGTGCGATCGGTGTTATTGACTCACGAGTTGCAAGTTGTCAATGGACCGGCAGGGCATCAATATCACGAGATCCCTCTGAAGTACGCTACGGTGCCTTCGCGCGAGCAATTGGCCCATCAGCTTGCCTCCGAGAATATCTACGAGAAGATGCGTGCACAAGTTTTGATTGAAGCCATCGATTCAGGGCAGCCACTTAGCGACAGTTACCAATATCCGGTGCAAAGCTGGCAGTTCGCAGATGAGTTCCAGTGGGTTTTTCTGGGCGGCGAAGTGGTGGTGGACTACTCGGCTCGTATTCAGTCGGAATGCCTTGACATGCCCGTTTGGGTCACCGCCTATGCTAACGATGTCATGGCTTACATTCCGTCACTGCGAGTCCTTCGCGCAGGCGGATATGAGGGCTCCACCGCCATGGTCTATTACGGTCTGCCATCAAGCTGGGCCGAAACTGTCGAGCAAGACATTATTGCGGAGGTTCATCGTCAGCTTATCATCCCAAAGCCACTAAGTTTCCCTGAACAGCCAGCTGTGGCTGAACCAAAGACAGATCAGCCATAGAGCCGATGTCGCAAAATGGGCCATTGAGCGGTAATACTTCCCTGGTCCACAGTAAACATGCGGTCGTGTAGTGCCACCGTTGGGCAGATGTGCGCTGGCAAAACACGCAGCACCTGACCAATCTGAAGCTGCGCGGCCTGAGCTGTGCGAACCACCAGATGTTCTTCGTTATGTCGTACTTCCTGCGCATCGGGAATGTCTAAGAAATGGCATCGGCGACCTGCTGGTGGATCAGCCGAGATCGCCTTGTATCCAAGATCAACAGTCACTAAATCGGCTGCCGGTTTAGAAATGACGCGAGTCAGCAGAATTGCCGCCGAACAAATTCCACTTACATCCGGATAGTCGCGTCCATAGTTGTAGTCGGACAGCACACAGGTACCAGGCGACAGTTCCAGTAGCGGTAACCGCTTAGGGGCCTCGCCTGCAAACCACTTGGCCAGCACCGGAAAAGTTGGTGTGCCACCGCATACCAGTTGATCTACGGGAAGATCCTCTTGCTGCATCAACCTAACCAGCTTCAGGACCTCACCCATCATCGATTCGACGGCAGTTGTCCGTTGCACTAGGTCTGCTTGATGATGATGTCCGTCGTATAAATGTAATCCTGACAAGCGAATTCCAGGTAGTTTGATCAATTGACGAGCCAGCTCGATAAGGGGCTGCCCAAGTTCGATACCGGTGCGATGCATCCCCGGATCAACCTCGATCAAAACATCCACCACTGCACCGCGAAGCTGCGCTTGATCGCTGAGCGCCTGAGCGGGCTGAATCGCATCAACCACCGTGGAGAATTTTCTATGCGGGTACCGACTAACTAAGTCGACAAATCTTGACACGGCTGGGCCAACCTGCGGATATGCTACCAGAATATCCAGTGCATGCTCAGCCAGAAGCTCGGCTTCAGCCAGCGTCGCGCATTTGTGCTTTCGTACGCCTAGTCTGACTGCCAATTGAACAATTTGCGGGCACTTGTGCGTTTTGACATGCGGCCTCAATCGTTCAGCCGACCCGGCTATTGCGATCATGCTGCGTAGGTTGCGTTCGACAACTTCCGGGCAAACCAACAGGCAAGGTGTAATCAGATCGTCCACCTGCAAGTTTTCAAAGTGTGTCAGAGCTGTTTGCACCGTCATCGTCCTACTTGGGGCTGTGGCCAATCGATCCCGAGCTATCGAATGAATTGGTCGGATCATCTCGCAATTCCATTTCGACGCGTGTCATCTCGTTCATCCAATTTTGTAGATCATGTTGATACTCGCTAGCCAAATCGCCAAAGATCAATTGTCGATGGAAGGCGGCAGCACCTCCTTTTTGCAATTCCGCCGCTTCAGCACTTGGAAAACGTCGTCCAGGATCGGTGATGATGAATCTCTTGCAGAGGTTGACTAGCAGCGTATTGCAAGTAACTTCCGGAGGTAGAAGCTCATGCAAAGTTTGCGGCAATTTGCGTTTGGCTTCCAGCAGTTCGGCCCAGATTAGATCTGCCGCAAAGCAGGGACGTCCAGCCAACATCTCGATTAACACATAGCCCAGACTTGCCAGATCGCTTTGAGGCGTACACAGACCGCCTTCCAACACTTCCGGTGCTGCGTACGCTGGAGTACACGTACGAACCGGTGGTGGCAAGGCCATCTCGAAGGCCGAACCGATGTCAATCAATTTAGCTTGGCCGGTTCGTTTGATCATAATGTTAGCCGGCTTGATGTCACCGTGAACGATGTTGGCGCGATGCAGTGCGGCTAGTGCGGCCAAGCAGTCTCGGACTATGGCCACAGCTATTCCTGCCTTGAATCGAGTCTGTTCGGGACCATGAGTTGCGATAACGCTTTCGAAGTAGTCCCACTGGCTACTGGCAAGTTTTTGTACTTTCTTCAAACGTGCCGGACACATCAACTGGCGAAGGTCCAAACCGTCGACCCACTCCATCACAACAATTCGTATTCCTTCGCGGTCAACAAAATCATGCACATCCAGCAAGCTATCGTGTTGAATAGTGGCCACCAGCGATGCGACTCTTGCCATCCGCTGCATGGCAAATTGGTAGGCTTGAATGCTAGGAAAGCGTTCGGGAGACAAGAATTTCATCGCTACGGGAAGATGAACGCCGTCCGCGCCTTTCCGAGCACTTAAGTAAACCACTCCCTGGCCACCACTCCCTAATTGCCGCTCCAGGACGTGATACGTCGTCCAATGAACTCGCTTGCCTTGTACTAAACTCTGATAACGCTGGAATAACCTTCGCCCGGCCTCGTCGGCTTGACTCTCGATAAACGCGCTGGTCTTGCCTTCAGACATCATCGTTGACAACATTGATCCACTCCATTTTGATTTGCGTCATTTGGATCTATTCTAGCCCAAACAACCACAAATTGCAAAAGTCAGAATAGTCACCTAAGAAAGTCCTTGATTGATTGCCATCGCATCGGGATGGGGGAACCCTAAGCTTTTATCGACCACATTCAGAAGTGGTTGTTTTGCGAAGTATCGCTTCAAGTTCTCAACTGCCAAACGAGTCGAATCGTCTATTCGGCTGGCAGCCTGGGCACCGACGTGTGGAGTAATCAAGACGTTGGGCAGCTGCCATAGCGGACTATTTTCCGGTAGCGGCTCGTCGTACGTAACGTCCAGTCCAGCGCCCTTTAGGTGGCCATCTTGAAGTGCTGAAATCATGGCATGTTCGTCAACCACTTGGCCACGGGCCACATTGATCAGATAAGAACCCTGCGGCAGACTTCGAATAACACGTTGGTCGATTAATTGATGTGTGGCCGAATTGAGCGGCAGGCACAAAATGAGAATGTCTGAGCGTCTTGCCAATTCGATCAGTCGATCAGCAGGCCACAACTGAGCGACCTCAGGTGGCTTGCGCACCGGGAAATAGTCCGTTGCAATGATCTCAGCGCCATAAGGTGCCAGCAACTGAACCAACCTGCGACCGTTGCCGCCCAGACCAACTATGCCAATGCGTTTGCCGTGTAGATCATCTGTCGGGCGACGAACAAACTCTTTTTTTTGCGACTGTCTAAAAAAAACTG
>DAIRSD010000080.1:0-13544 GCA_036804625.1 Aureliella sp.
CGACAACAACACTTGGCAGAGTCCAGTCAATTCCTTCATCGTGTCGGACTGGGACACGCCGCCGCGCGATATCCTAGCGAATTGTCAGGGGGCATGCGGCAGCGGGTGGCTATCGCTCAAGCATTTATCTTAAAGCCCAAAATAGTTTTGCTGGATGAACCCTTTGGGGCGCTAGACGAATCAACTCGAGAAGAATTGCAACTGATGCTATTGCGATTCTACCAGGAGAATCTCAAGGCCAAGCAGCGTGGTGAGATGCCAGAATATACGATTATCATCGTAACGCACGAATTGAATGAAGCGATCTATGTGGCTGATCGAGTCGTAGGCTTGTCACGTTATCACACCGAGGGAGATCAAGGAGCCACAGTGGTTTACGATCGGCCATGTCCTATATTCCATCCCGACGAACCCAAAGATCTCGGTCGACTGGTCGAGCAGCGAGAGGAGCTTAGAAAAGCCGTTTTTGATCCTGAATACGTTAAGCACCACTCGAAATACGTTTCATTTTGGAAAGAACTTGCTGCCGACGCACAGGCTGCAGCGCAGTCGCAATTGAAGCCAATGGATTGATAATCTATAACCTCTTGGAAATCACCATTCCCACAATGTAACCTCAAAAAGCTTGCGTTGATTGTTAGATGAATAGCCTCAGTTTACCTAAAAGAACCCATAGATCCGTTGGCCTGACCAACCCGTTTCACGCTCTGAATCTGTGGAGAAATCCTTTTGGTGAGTTGGCACGTGGTCAGCGAGCTGAACTGGCGCTGGTAGACGTTGATCAGTGGCGTGTGGCTCTAGAAGACTCTCGCACGGTGCTGCAATTCATTGGGCCTTGTGGATATGGAAAAACGACCCACCTTTTGGCGATTGAAAAATGTTGCCCGAGCTTTCGCTATATTTACCTTCCGGAACAGTCGCCCAGGCCTGTGGTACCCGATGAACGTCCCTTGATGATCGACGAGGCGCAGCGACTTGGCTTCTGGAGACTGCGACGCGTGCTGACACTGGGCGGGCCGCTCGTGTTGGCCACGCATGTGGATCACTCGGCTGCAATAGCTCGGGCAGGGCTTCGCTGCCTTACCGTGGATGTCACGCTCTCGGGTTCGGTGGGGAGGTTAAAAGAGATCTTGAATCGTCGTGTCGAAGCCAGTCGGTTGCGGGAGGGTGATTTGCCGGTGATCACAGATCATCAGGCAAGTCACTTGCAGTCGCGATGGGGTGGTAACATACGCGGAATCGAACACTTTCTGTTCGAACAATTTCAGCGTTGTGCTTTGGAGGGATTGTCATGGCCGATTGCAAGCTGCGAATAGAAATCGACAAGCTGGCAAGCCCTAGGCATGCAGGCGAAGCGGTCACTGGTTCGGTCGTTGTGACTTCAAGTAGTGATATCGATTGCAAAGCGTTAGAGGTTACCAGCTATTGGTCGACTCACGGCCGTGGCAACGTGGCGCGTGGCGACGTAGAACAGCAATCGCTGTTTCAAGGGATCTGGCAGGCCGGCCAGGAGTATCGTTACGCATTCAAGCTAGCCAGTGCCTCGTGGCCTCCAACTTACTATGGCAATTACTTGAACGTAGGGCATTTTGTTGAAGCACGCGCGAGAATTTCTTGGACTCGTGATCCTCGTGCTCAGGCAGAGTTCCTGGTGGTGGCCAACGATTCGCCGGAGGATTTGGTGCCTACCAGCAATGTTGTTCGAAGAACTCCAATATGGCTGGCGGCATTGGGTTGGACCTTCGGACTCTTGTTGCTTGGACTATTTCTAGTTTTCTTGGGTCCGCTCATGCTGATCGTTGGCCCTCTTTTGTTGATCGCCAGCGGCCTAATATGGGTCTTTCGCATTTACCTTCCAAGTCTGGTAACCGGCACGATTCAGGTTAGCCTTCAGCCGACATCGTTCGCACCGGCGGCCACTGTGATGGGACAGTGCGTGTTCACTCCGAAACGGACTTCACAAATCAACGGAATCTTCTGGACGGTAAATTGTACCGAGGTGTGTTCGTCGGGTTCCGGATCTAGCCGTCAGACGCATCGCAATGATCTGATCAGTCAGCGGCACGAGCTATCGGGTCCCATGACGGTTAAGGCTGGGCAAACACAGCAATTCACGCTTTTGTATCAACTCCCAGAAGATGCGGCACCTTCTCTGAAGTTGCAGGACAACGAGGTTCAATGGACCAGCGAACTTAGGATTGACATTCCCAAGTGGCCAGACTTTGTCAAGAAGTTGCCATTCGTAGTCAAAGCTACTGATAGACGGTTGCCAAGTACGCGTGGCACCTCCGTTGAAAAACCTGAAGTGACCGTGCCTGATGAAGATGATGATGCTTGGCTGACCGAAGTGCTGCAACAGATCTATCAGTCCTGTGATGAACCGGAACGGCTACAAGTCGTAGTTAAGGCGCTGGCTGAGCATACGTTTGAACTGAAGGTTGATATTCAGGAATCGCTGCCCGAACCCAGTGGTTGTGAGTATCAAGGGAATGGATTCTGGGTTGCTGCTTTTGATGCAGCCCGTGATGTGGACTTTGCCATCTATTGTCCACAATCGATGAAGACGGAAGAAACTATAGAGACACACAATCGCCATTTGACTGTAAATATCTTGGGCTGGGACCCTCTGGAAGAACGTGTAATTGCTCGCGTGAGCGGTTAGGAACCGTTCGGGAAGGAATCCCAGACCCAACATCAGCCGCGGTGCATTAGCACCGAATTCTGCTAATATCAGCCGCATTGCGTTAGCTCCCGGTTCTCTTTACCGCCAGAGTGCGTTAGCGACAGTCAACTGCTTTCTGGCCGATTGATGCCTTGATAGAAAGAAGCAAGGTGCCACCCCCATTATCATGGATAATTGACGTGCCTATACTTAGGTGTAAAACGTATCGCACGTTGATTTCACTGTTGATGGAGTAACTGGCTTGAAAATTTCTCCCACGACGGATGCCAGCTTGTCGCAGCAGATTGAACTGGCCTGCGACGAAATGGAGCGCACTTATGAGTCGGGGCGCTACAGCAAGGTAGTGGTCACACGCCACTGGTCCAAGCACAACCCCGTGATCTCTGGAAAGATCGCAAGACCATCGGCTTATCGTTGGTACCTGAGGCGTGAGTTGTATCGCCTTGTAGCCAATGGAGCTGAAATTGAAGTTGTGGCCGCTCAGGATCGTGAAGATTTAACTTCACCACGACTCTTGCAGTTGATCGACGAATCCGAGTTCGATCATACTCGAAAGAAAGTCTTTCTGTTTGGTCCAGAAAGGGTCGAATTGTCGTTGCAACGCTTGGAGCACTACACGGGCACCTCAGCCGAAAATTTTCAGCGTTATGTGCTGTTGACAAATTACAAGATGCACATGGATGCTTTTGAACAGTTGTATCCCGATTGTTGCAAGCCCAATCGCCTGCATGTGCAAATGCCAGCTTACCACCAACAGACACTGGACAATGACGGGCTGACGATCGTCAATATTGGCGTTGGTCCGTCGAACGCAAAGAATTTCACGGATCATTTGGCCGTATTGCGTCCAGACGCCATGTTAATGGTGGGGCACTGTGCAGGCATTCGCAATCACCAGGAGGTTGGCGACTTTGTCTTGGCTTCAGGCTATATGCGTGATGATCATGTCTTGGATCAGGCACTACCGCCCGGCGTGCCACTGACCCCGAGTTTTCTGCTGAATCGTTACTTGGCACGCATCTTGGATGAACGGCAACTTCCCTACCGTTTTGGAGTTGTTTACACGACAGCCGATCGGAATTGGGAGTTGACGTTGAAGCTGAAGTTGAAAGACTTGAAGGCCAGCCGCAGCATCGGCGTAGATATGGAGTCGGCTACGGTGGCGGCCAATGGCTTCCGTTACCGCATCCCTTCAGCTACGCTGTTGTGCGTTTCGGACAAACCGCTACATGGGCAACCCAAATTGCCCGACGATGCTCAGCAGTTTTACAATCAATCCAAGTTGCAACATTTGGAAATCGCCCGTGATGCATTGCTGATGGCTCGTGCCGAATATGCTGGTGGATTGCCAAACAGTGATCTGCGCGCCATGGATGAGCCATTGTTGGGCGGTTCCGAGGAGTAGCTTCCCGACAGAATTTGGCCAAATAGTAACTTTGCACTTTTAATGACTAGCTAGGATATGTTCATGAAGTTAATGCATTTATTGAGAGCGGCTTGGTGTTTGCTGGTAGTCGCAGTCTTGAGCCGCCAACTGGTGGCCCAGCCTGCCAGCAAGTCTCCAGAGATGCAGTCGGACGCGAAACTTCAGGATAGGCTGCTGACAGAGATTCGTCAGTTAACGTTCACGGGCAAGCGGGCCGGTGAAGGATATTTTTCGTCCGATGGTAAGCGTATGGTTTTTCAAAGTGAGCGTGATCCCGAAAATCCGTTCTTTCAGATCTTTCTGATGGATCGAGAAACCGGGGACACACATCGTATTTCGCCAGGAGTTGGCAAAACGACCTGCGCTTGGATTCACCCGGATAACCATCGCGTCCTGTTCGCGTCCACTCAGTTTGATCCAGAAGCGATCAACAAACAGAAGGCTGAGATCGAGTTCCGCAGGTCGGGGCAGAGCCGCCGTTACAGTTGGGACTACGATCCACAGTATGAGCTAGTTGAGTTTGACCTTCGTAGACAGCAGTACCGACGGATTACCGAAGTTCTGGGCTATGATGCCGAAGCGTCTTATTCGCCGGACGGTGGGTTGATTTGTTTTGCATCAAATCGACGCGCCCACAATGGGCAGTTGAATGATCGTGAAAAGGAGCTATTTGAACAGGACCCATCTTCGGCAATAGATCTTTACATCATGAATGCCGATGGCAGTCAAGTGCGACGATTGACCGATTCGATTGGTTACGACGGCGGGCCTTTTTTTTCTCCCGATGGTCACATGATATGTTGGCGGCGATTCAAAGAGGATGGAGCCACCGCTGAAGTGATGGTCATGCAGACGGATGGTTCGCAGCAGCGTCCGGTGACTCGGCTTGGAGCACTCAGTTGGGCTCCCTTCTTTCATCCCTCGGCAAAATATCTGATTTTTGCTACGAATTTGCATGGATTCAACAATTTTGAACTTTATATGGTAGCCACGTCCGGGGACAGTCAACCGGTACGTGTCACCTATCGTGACGGATTTGATGGTTTGCCGGTCTTTACGCCAGATGGCAAATCGTTGGTTTGGACCAGCAATGCTGGGAATTCTCAAAGTCAGCTCTGGGAGGCCAGTTGGAATCACCTAGAAGCCTGTCGGCTGTTGGGTCTGGCAGAAGATGATGCGGAAGCGGTTGCATCCGTGGGAGCTGCACAACAGGCTGCATCATCGTCGGTTGCCGACATATCGGCAGCCGATATAGGCAGGCACGTGGATTACCTGTGCCGTCCGGAACTTGGAGGAAGATTGACCGGGACGTCTGGCGAACTAGCCGCCACCGCTTACGTGGCCGCCTATCTTGAACATTTGGGTCTGAAACCCGCAGGTGATGATGGCACGTTTTTTCACGAGTTTCAATTCACTTCCAGTGTGCAGCTTGGCGAGAAAAATCAAATGGTCAGTGGTGAGACCGAACTGACAGTGGACCAAGACTGGCGTCCAGTATCCTTTTCACGCAATGGTCCTATCGATCCGTCCGATTTGGTCTTTGCTGGATACGGAATCGTTGCCCCAGGTGAGGCGAATCAGCCACAGTACGATAGTTATGTTCACCTGGACGTGGAAGACAAATGGGTGGTCATTCTGCGACGTATGCCTCAAGAGATCACTGCGGAACGCCGACAGTATTTCGCTCGCTTCAGCCATGATCGATACAAAGCTATGGTTGCTCGCGAACGTGGGGCTAAAGGTGTTGTGCTGGTCAGTGGTCCCCACAGCCAGTTTCGATCGGAGCTGATTCCGCTGCGCATGGATGGATCGTTGGGTTCTAGCAGTCTGGGTGTGATCAGCGTTACCAACCAAGTCGCGGAAGGCTGGCTGAAGGCTGCGGGAGAAGATCTGTCGGAGTTGCAAAAGGAATTGGACGCCGGGGAGATGATGATGGGTTTTCCATTGACCGGTGTGCAGCTTTCAGGAACGATCGATGTCTCACCTGTGGTCAGTCGCGGACGAAACGTATTGGCGCTGATGCAAATCGGTAGCCAGCCTGCCGATCAGATGGTTGTCGTGGGCGCGCACATCGATCACCTGGGAGAAGGTACCGGATCCTCGCTTGCCAAAGAGAATGAGGCTGGAGCGATTCATCGTGGTGCGGACGACAATGCATCAGGCGTTGCCTGCATGGGGGAAATTGCGGAATACCTATCGGATCTGAAGCGGCGTGGGCAACTTGCAGGCAAGCGGGATGTTTTGTTTGCAGCCTGGAGTGGTGAGGAGCTAGGGTTACATGGCTCTGCCGCCTTTGTGGACAATTGTCAGAGGCTTTATCCGCAGCGGTTTCCTTCAATGAGTGAGAATTCTGTTGATCGATACACTGCTAATTCCTCGGGTCAATCCTCAGACCAGAAGCCGGTGCAGGCAGACGGTACTGAGACAGCAACAGCAACGTTGTATCCCCAAATCTCGGCCTATCTGAACATGGATATGGTGGGTCGCTTGCGGGAGAATTTAGTTCTGCAAGGAACTGGGTCTTCACCCTATTGGTCGGAGGCTATCGAACGACGCAACGCGGTGACGCGGTTGCCGCTCAACTTGCAAGCCGACTGTCACTTGCCTACCGATGCGACAAGTTTCTTTTTGAAAGGTGTACCGATTCTTTCCGCATTTACCGGTTCGCATGATGAATATCACACCCCGCGCGATGTGCCAGAACTGCTTAACTATGATGGAGCCAGTCAAGTGGCACGCTTGATGGCCTTGTTGTTGAGAGATTTGACTCAGATGGATACGCCCCCCAGTTACCAACAGCAGGCCGCGCAGCCAGAGATGCGAGCTAATTTGACGGCCTATCTGGGAACGGTTCCTGATTATGGGAAGACCGACATTCAAGGCGTCAAGCTGGGTGGAGTTACCAAGGGAGCGCCTGCCGAAGTGGGAGGTTTGTTGGCGGGAGATGTCATCGTCGAACTGGCAGGGAGGGCCATTGAAAATATTTACGACTACACGTACGCCATCGAGGCGCTGAAGATTGGCCAGCCTGTTAAGATTAAGGTTCAGCGAGGCGGCGAGATAGTTGAGTTGCAGGTGACTCCGACTTCACGGAACTAGGCCGCCATCCGCTCCCGCGAAAGTTGCGTGACTACCAGCTTGGTTCGCTTCGTTGGAGGGAACCAGCGGCGACTTCCTAGTAAAAAACCCAGCCTCTTAGCTGCACTGGCCCACCACAGCCATTAGCCAGCGCGGTCCAGCATAAACAGTTCGAACATTGGATCTGCAATTTTCTCGGCACTGCTTTTGCTGAGCGCTTCTGACAAAACCTGATCGAGCTGCCCTAGGAAAATTTTCTCTGCTTGGCCTCCATTAAAGTAGGCGGCTGGCTGCTGAGTGCTTCGATAGGACTTGATCAGTTCTGTGAAGAATGTTTGACCGACGAAGTCGCGAAACGCTTCGCGCAGTTGATCACTGGCAACCGGCGATTGGGGATCGGATTGCTGAGCTATGACGTTCGTTTCTTCCGAAGACATTTCAGTGGGTATGTCGGCAGGCAACGCGGTCGATTGACTAGGCAGCAACTGCCTAAAGCTCTCTGCCTTGGACTGCGTACGGTTCGCAGCAAGCGTTTGAAATGTGGGATCTTGGATGGTGCGCTGAGCGCCGGGTAATGTCGATCCGAGAACGTTTTGGATTTGCACTAGGAAGCCTCCTTGAGCGTACTATTGTATGACCAATTCGCCATACAAGTCACCATTGCGTTTCAGCGTGCGAATGATGGCGATTACGTCCTCGGTGGGGACATCCAGAGCCTTGAGTGCCTCGACCAGGTTTTTCAAGACGGGTTGCGGTTGGTTAGGGGAACCGGGGTCAAACCCCACAAAACCTCCAGGGCTGCCGCCTGCTTGTATGCTAAGACTTTTGTGGTTGATGGCAACGGGGTTGATCAGAACATCCTCGCCCATCACGATAATTCCTTCCCGCTGATTGATCACAACTCGTTTGTTCTTCTTGATGTTGGGTAGTTCGATGTCTAACAACAGCTTGATGAATGGCACCGGTTTGTCAGCGTAGGCTGGTGGTACGTCGACTTCGATATGAAGCTGGTCTTGAGCGCGAGCAATGGAGTATTGGCCCTCCTCCATACTTGGCTGCAAGAAACTGTTGATGGCATCTTGGATGTCGGCTGCGTTGGAAAAACTGGCAAGGTCGCGATCTAAGATCAGAACGACCTTGTTATCTTGAACAAAGCCATTGTTAACCGTCGCTTCCATCTTGCAGCCGTTATGAACGACTCCCGAAGTGGGAATAGTCTTATCAGGAAGCGAAACGGGGCCTTCAGCCATGGCATAAATCGTCGGCACATCGGCGCGTGGTCCCAGCATATAGGCCAGCACCAAGCGCCCGCCCTCGAGACTTTTGGCACCTAGGGCGCTCACGCTACAGCTCAGTTGATCACCTTGCTGAGCACCAGCGGCAGGGATGGTAGCGGTAACCATCACTAAAGCCACATTACCCACCGCTTCCAGTTCACGAAGATTGGGAGTGCCCTGAGCGTCCGATGTGATGTTCCCACCCATGCTTTGAACCATGCGCGCCAGAGTGCGAGTCGTAGGCTGCAACTTGCTGTCGCCAGTGCCCTTGAGACCTACGACCAACCCCAAACCTTGAAGTCGATTTTCTTCTTGGCCTTTCAGCCTACAAACATCGGCCAGCCGCACACGTCGTTTGTCCTGGCTGTACGCGTGCGTCGAGCCAATGAAGATACCAAAAACTAAAAGGTACCTGAGCATCATGATTGTTCGTCCTTCGTGCATTTCAGTTAGCCCGGTCTGCTATCCGTAACCCCAGTAGTTCCTGTTGGCAAAGCGAGTTGTCATCGCAGGTCCTTAGAAGGGTTGGAACCGGCCTAGGAACTCTGCGAACCATCCACGTTTGTATCCATCACGAGCCTGGCCAGCCTCGCGCTTATCAATTTTTAGGTCGACGATATCACGGCTCAATACCACGTTGTCAGGGCCAATGGCCGTATCCCGGCAAATACCGCCCAGCGAGATCTCCCAACGATTGTCGTTCACATTGATCGTCTTGCGGGCCTGTAACACGATATTGCCATTGGGGTAGATATCAATAATTTCCGCAGCGATGTTGAATGTTAGTGATTCGCGAGTTAGCAACTGCGAGTTGGCTCGAAAGATTTGGTTTGTTTGCCCACGCACCGCCGGATCTTCACCCTCCTGCATGGCTGCGTTTAGATTCAATCCATCCAGTTTCAGCCACTCTTCAAGCACCGCATCATACAGTCCGGTCTTTCGCTGCTGAGCGTTGCCCTCGGCAATCATCCGAGCCATCTCTTCCACGCGGATTTGAACGATGTCGTGCAATCGAAGAACTCTCTGGGGTGGTTGTGGCTGGTGAGTGTACGTAGGGTAAGCCAGATAGCTAGCTGGGTTCACCGTGCCGTATCCGGCAACCGGAGGGAAACCGGTCTGCTGAGCTGACTGACCTGCGTTCATAGGTGGTCGCAGGGAAGGTGATCCCATGTCCAGTGCATCGGGCCTAGTGCCAACCGTCGGTGCAGGTAAGCTCTCCACAGCAGAACCGGGCGTTGGCCGCTGCGCGGGGAGGGTGCGTTGCTGCAGGACAGGGTTATGAAAAAGACTGCTATCTTGTGCTTGAGCGGTGCTAGTTTCGTTCAGCACAAGCAGAAAGCTCATGCTAGCTACAGCACCTAAGTGGACTAGGCAAAAACACAATATACCTTGTGGAAGTATTGATAATCTGGATGCAGAAAATGCTCGTATGATGGTCTTCATTTTAAGCGAATCCTTTGTCTCAATTGCCATGTCACCGTAAGGTGTATAAAGGGGGCAGTATTTGTGTCATGGACCTGCGCTCGGCTACCGGTTGCTTGCAGTTTGTGAGACAGCCGCCAATCGAACTTGACCAGGCCCAACAATGGTTGCCATGACTTTCTTGCGATTGGGCAATTCAATATCCACAACATCACCCACAGCGCCGGTGCTTAGGCATTTTGCCGAGGTGCGCACCACAATGGCACCTGCCACGGATTCCACTTCCACAAGATCGTTGCGCTGAATCACAATGGGCGCGCCCACCACCTCCTCGGTCAGCGCTTGATTGGTACTAGCGCTTCGCCTGAGGTGTTGGCCGACGACCTGTTGAATGTCGGTAAAATAGTTGCGTGCATCAGCATTATTTGGTAATGGCGCATACTTCAGCATTTCGGAGGTAATCAATTGATCACGTCGCAACGGTCCAGCGGCTACGACAACCATGGGTGGTAGATCGATCATCGCAACAAGCTCGACTGGAACCAGTTTTCCTTGACTCTTGACATGTAACGTAAAGGTCTGTTGACCGGTCCATGGTTCTTGGCCCCCACCGATCGAAGCGATGTTGCGGCGGGATTGTAACATTTTGGCGAACTGATCTGGTACCTTTAGTTCGATGCGCCACGAAGTTCGGTTTCCTGAGCGTAGGTTGAGGTAGTCCTTGATGGCTGCGGAGGCATTGCTGTGAGCGATATCGATGGAACGTTGGTCTAAGTTTGCGGGAGCGAGCTGTGCGGTTGCCGCTTGATTGCTGTCAGCTCGAATTAGCGAAGTCGATTGTTCACCGCTCCATCGGATGCTATTAGGATGCACACCGCGCAGTTCCAAATGCTGAAAGATGTCCGAAGTATACCATGTTTGGCTGACACCTTCGCGCGGTGCCGGTCCTAGCGGTAGGTCTCCTAGTTTCTCTAACGAAGGAACGTTACCTGTAACGATTTCTACTAGATCACGTAGTCGGATGATATTCGTTTCCACCGTGGGGGTGGGTCGAAACCGCATGGTGATCTGTTCAGCGGCACTCACCTCGGCGCAGGCCAGAAAAACAAGCAGTAGACACATCGCTCTATCAAAGGCCATCCGGAGACTTGAGCCGCAACGTGTCGGCGTCCGGTTCCTTGTTGATAACCGAGTGTTAACGTTCTGCGGCTGATCGTTTAAGGACAATTCCATACGATCCAGTTCCAAAGACTGCCGAGGTCCGAAAGTGGAAGCAGTAGCCCCAAAGAAACATTCAGTTGGTAGGTCATAAATCCAATGGAACATGGTCTATTCAGTGGTAGCTTCTATTTCGGTTTGGTCTGGGCGATTACCTTCTCAGGTTATTGATCTGCTGCAGCAACTGATCTCCAGCCTGAATGGCTTGTGAGTTTAGTTCGAAGCCGCGCTGTGTCGTGATCAGGTCGATCAGCTCTTGGACAGGTTCCACATTGGATGCCTCGAGCGTTCTCTGGCGAACAACTCCCAGGCCATTGGTTCCTGGTTCGCCTAGTAGAGCTTGGCTACTGGCATCCGTTTGCTGGTACATGTTCTCTCCAACTTTCAATAGACCGTCGGGGTTGATGAAACTAGCAAGTTGCAGTTGTCCGACTTGCTGAAGTTCAACTGTTCCAGGCGTGCGCACCATGACTTGTCCGGTAGCTCCAATTTCAATCGCAGTTGCCTCAGGCGGGATATCGATGGAAGGTTCCAGAATGCGACCGGTGTGAGCGGAACCAATGACCAATTGGCCGTTAGCGTTGATGTCCAGATTGCCAGCACGGGTGAATAGAACGCCTTGAGTTTGTGGGTCAAGCACCTGAAGAAAACCAGGGCCTTCAATGGCGACATCCAGCATGCGGCCTGTTTCTTGGAACGCACCCTGTCGGAAGTCGGTATTGGTGCTTTGTATTCGCGTACCCATACCGGTTTGAGTTCCCGTAGGAGTAGGTGTTTGGTTAGCATCCAACATGCCGGGCATTACCAGATTGCGGTACAGTAAGTCTTCGAAGTTCGCGCGATCTTTCTTGAAGCCCGTTGTGTTGATGTTGGCTAGATTGTTGGCGATTACATCCAGCTTTGTCTGCATGGCGTCCATGCCAGTTGCTGCTGTGTACAACGATTGTACGCTCATCGGTTTTTTCTCTTTACAGGTAAATTGAGTTGATTACTCTGTCGGTCGGTATCGTTACTACCTCAAGACTCGACCGATCAGTTGTTCCATGGAATCATTTTGAGTCTGGATCATACGAATGTTGGCTTCGTAAACACGAGATGCTTCAATCAATTCCATCATGGCCGTTGTTGGCTCGACCGCTGAATGCTCGAGTGCTCCACTGGTGACCTTGCGATCCTGATCTGATACAGCATTCACACTGGTTAGCGACTGAAATAGGTTATCTCCCACACGAGAGATATCACCTAGAGAGGCCGGGCGAACAAGCTTTAGTAGTTGCCGCTGAGTGCCCTGCACCACTGCCCCATCATTTGTGACTTCATACGGCAAATTGGGATTGATACGAATGCGATCGCCGGATGCCGAAAGAACCGGATCTCCATGATTAGTCACGAGAATGCCTTGAGCGTCAAACAGGAAATTGCCTGCACGCGTCAGCAATTCATTATCTCCACGCTGCACAGAGAAAAAGCTCTCGTTGTCGTTGATGGCAAAGTCGGTTCTTCGGCCAGTCTGACGAATTGGGCCCTGCTGGAAAATTGTTTCCGCAGGTTGAATTCCCACTCCACCACCCAGATGATCCACACCTGTTAGATGCGGACTGACCTCCCCCTGCAGGACAGCTTCCGATTGTCGCGCCTGCAGGATCGCCATGTGTGGTTTGAAACCAGCCGTGTTGATATTGGCTAAATTGTGGCTCAACACTTCCAGTCGGTGATTTTGCGCATTGGCACCTGCTGCTGACATGTACATTCCGTAGGTCATGACTAGGCACCTGAATTAGAGGAACGGTTTTCAATTTACATTCGAAACATGACACCCCACGCACTGGCGTTTCGCAGAAAACGGCTGATGGGTCAAGAGGCGTTGTGGCGGGGACTCCCGGTCGGGGGGCGGCAACGTCCGTAAATGCACTTGCTAGCAATTCACCAAGAAGCAACTTTACTGCTCTAAGAATCTATTCGGCAGAGTGCTTGCGGATTCTAGTAGGACGTGCCATCCTTAGACTCGTGCTTAAAGGACAGGCTTTAGATGGCAGGGTCAGGCGACTGAGAGAGATTGTCGAACGACCTTAGCTAATCTAAAGTGGCAACTTCGCCGCCTTGTCGCGTACCCAGCGCCCGCCATACTCGTAAATCGATGCTGTTTGCCATGCTTCTTACGGAACCATCGACCAGAGCTGAATTGACAATGCCCGAATGATAGCTTCGGGACGTTATCACCGCAACGGTGGAGATCGTGGCGCTGGTGCCTTCTTGTTGAGACGAGTAGTCGATGTCGGCACCAGCAGGACTGAGATTGGAGCTGTTTGCAAGTATCAATTTTCCGTTGGGACTCAGAGTGGTTGTAAATCCCTGGTGGTGAACTCGGCCATCCGGCCATTCCGTTTGTCCATTGGGGCGACACCAGGTGAACGATTGCGGGACTCGGGAGGCCACCTCA
>DAIRSD010000081.1:0-13533 GCA_036804625.1 Aureliella sp.
CCGAATAACAATTTTGTATTGAACGCATCATCCTGCTGGTGGGCGGACTGGTTGAGCGCCCCGCCCTGCTATCAGTCGCCCAGCGCGTACACTCAGCCCATGGGCGTGGATGGCCGAGTCCAGCAGATGACAAGAAATGTCCTCGATAAAATGCTATTTGGGCTCAATCCATGATCTAGGCTAGGAAAGGTGAACTGGGACCCAGTGGCGCGTCGATAGGGCCATTTAGCGAGAGTTGTGGATTTATTTTGATGCAACTTCTAATTGACTAAGGACCTGGTCAATTCCAGGCTCGAAGGCCACCATTTGTGCTAACAACTCAGCGGCGCGAGCCGACTGAACGCTGCCTTGCAATATGGCGACCTTCCCTTCCATCACGATTTGGACATCCTCCCCTGCCAATTTCTGAATTCGGCTTCTGAGTCGCTGATCAACTTTGAATGTTCGCTTCGCGTCATCTGCAGCATCCTCGCCTAATGTCGCCAAATCGAGTTCCAGTTTAGGGTAGTACATGCCTTTGGCCGGCTGCGGAGGCAAGGCCCGATTGATTCGTGAGGCACCCGCTTCATTGACTTTGACGCCTTCGGTTGCTGTTCGCACGCGACCAGTAGCCAGCGCTTGTGCTGAGCCGATAAACCTTGCCTGTTCTATTGGGCTATTTCTTGTCCCCACAAAATCTCGTCGCGAGCGATTGCCACGAACAAATCGCTCGTTGCCACTCAGCAATGACTGACCCGATGCTACCGCCGCTTGTCCCTGGATAAACGGCTGTGCAAATCCTGCGGATTGCCCTATGCCTGGAGTTTGTGTGCCTGGCCGCGAAGAATTGAAAAGCTGTGAATGTGCTGGCGATCCAGCGAGATTCAACAAGCATGTCCAAGCAAGTGCGATCAGGAGGCTTCTTTGATATTGCATACTTCACCTATGGATTGTCCCAGCGAGATCCAGTAGGGATCTCGATTTACATGAATCAGAACTCGATCTGGCAAAATCTCTTCCACTGAAATGTCATGTAATGCCACCCCTAATTTTTGCTGGCCTTTGACAACCTGAGTCTGACCCGAACCGGCTACTTGAAACCATGCTTCAGCTTGCCCCTGCCGATCATAGGTTATCGCCTTCAGTTGTACATCGTACAATGCCTTGGCTAAACCGCGAGCAAACAGATTGCGGCGCACGAAGTTGTCATAGTCCTGACGTGTGGGCTGGTCCGTGGCAAGCACGGCCCAGTCGCTTAGCTGATCTTTACGAGTCGCTCCAGCAAGGCTCAAGACTTCGATCGTCACGCTGGCGTCCAACTGACCTTCGCTACCCAGCGGGTTCAACGTAAGAGAACGGATCTTGTGGAGATGCCCTGCTTGTGAAAACTCGTACAGCAGATCGGTCCACTGTGCTAAACTGGCTTGACCTCGTAGCGTGTACATGAGGCTGTGGCCAACGGCGATTCGCTTCTTCCGATTGACGCGCGAACGAATATCGATCTCCTTGGGCTGCGATGCATCAACAGCAGACGATTTGACGGAGTGTTTTTCCACTAACTTCAACAACCAGTCTTGATAGGCCGACCTGGCTAATTGCGGATCGTAGGGTAAGGCCCGTTGATGATAACTCACTAGTCGTTGACTGGACTTCTTTGCCTGATGTTGAGCATCTCGGCTATCTGAAAGCTCTTTGGTCAATCGATCCAGCTCGGCATTCAACTGCGCGGTTGGCTGTTCGATCTGTGATCGATACAGACCGTCGGCGAAATAGAGACCGAACACAACCGCAGCCCCTAGAATCAACCACTTCGTGCGACGATTCATGACCCGGCTCCTTGTTGTTCGCCGCCGATTATAGCACCGTTTTGCTGCGGTTTAGGGACCGAAAATTCTTGTGTGTTCTTAGGTATGATTGCATCAGGACTAGCTTCATCGGCTTTTTGAGTCTCTTCAACTCGAGTTTCCTGTGGCGAATTGGCCGAAGTCAACTGGTTTACTTCGGCGCGATCCGAAAGTACTGTTTCCGTTGCCGTGCGGTCAGGGTTTGAAAATACAGACGATTCAGTTTTGCTCGGCTGTGCGGCACCGTAGCGGCTCCAGTCTGGCTTGTCGATGGAAAAGTCAATTCGCGTCTCGAACTGCCAGGGAAACTCGGCTGACTCGGGGCTTTGGCTAATTCGCTTGCTTGAAACGGAGTACTTGACGCTACGCAGGCGTTCTTCTAATTCGCTGATGTCATCAGGCTGCAAGACCTGGACAGACAGATCGATCACGCCGGTTGACGCTCCAGCCGAAGCGCTAAGCCGCCGAATAGTTGCGTTTCGCCCATCCGGAACTCTTTGAGATATCTCACTTAGCACCCCCAGCCAATTAACCTGATCTGACAACCATTGCTCCACGACGGCCACCTGGTCAGACTTCTCAAGCGCCTTGGCTTCCAGTTTTTTGCTTTCTGTTAGTTGCACCTCAAGCGCCTGGACCTGATCACGCAGTTGCCAAACGTCGCTCAGCAGCACTGTCCCTAGGATGGCAAACGCCGCACAAGCCGCCGCGCTCCATGCAGCAGGACGTACCCAAGGACTGGGTGGCGGTGGCGAGCGTTTGGGGTCTGCAAGATTGACAAGGAGACCATCGTGTGCGAAGTCCCATACGGCTCCGGCCAGAGCCGCGCCTGGCAAGTCCGCATCGGCAGGACTGGCGGGAGTCGAACTAGGGTCTTCATTTTCTGGGCTTACAGATTGAGTTTCAGGCTGGCTTTCGGCGGAGATCGGCCTGTCTATTTCGTCCCCAGTCGCGTACTGGACCGAGTGAACCTGAGCCTGTCCTAAATTTCGCAGCGCCTGAGCAAGCTGCCTGGCCGCAGGGCTTGACGCGTCAATGAACCAGTGTTTGGGTAGTTCCTCGGTCTCGGGTGGCAATAGAGTCAAGCAGCGGTCAGTTTCCTGCACTAACTGTTCCGCAACAGGCGCCATATCGTCTAGGCTGATGCGTACCGAACGCAACATCAATGGTTGGCTGCCCACGCAAAACGCAAACTCAATTTCGCCATGATAGACTTGAACTGACACGCTTAAGATGGAAGAATTCGAAGCTCCGCGCCGCATGCGAGAAAGTGCGCACATCTGTCGAAAGCTGACAGCGGAAAGTCTGAATCCAGCTTGGACCGCATCACTACGCAAGGTCTCCAGACTGGCAGCGGTCATCGCAAAAGCCAAAACCTGTTGTCCTACTTTGTCGATATCACCTCTGGCTATCGTGCTGGCGCAAAAGTCGACAATGGGTGGTGTCTCCGATTCGCCCAACTGTCGCTCTACTTCGCCTTGCACCAGTGCTGGAAGCTCGATTACTTCTGATGGTGGCAAGTCCAAAGTTAGAACATCGATTTCGGGCCGCGACAATAACACGATCAAGTGCTGGACCTGAATCTCGCGAGCGCGAAGGTGTTCCGCTAGAGCCGTAAGAGGTCCAGATTGGTCTGCCAACGGGACACTGCCAGCATCCTGTGATCGCAACCGTTTGGCACCGGGAGTAGTCACCACATAATGAACTCTCTCGCGATCCCAATGAGCCACCAAGACACGCCCACTGGGCTTGCGCCGGGTGCGTGTCATCACTGGCAATCTGGTTTTTAATCGACTGACCCAATTCATTATTGTCTAACTATTTTGATAACGAATTCGTTGGTAGGCTGGTAGCCAATTCAGAGTTCAAATCGGCTGCACTCAACTGGCCACCCCACTGGTGCCAACGCTGGTAACAGCGCCGCACCACTTGGCCGCGACTGGCATCCAGGATCGCGGTGCAACGAAACATGGGGCTGCGGTCATCGCGATAGCCCACTATTTGGCAGGAATAAACGTCACTACGAGCGGTCAGGTAGGGCTCGATTTGTATCATCTTTCGTAGGTCGACCACACCTTCTTCAATCAACCAAGCGATGGTGGCATAGTTTTCAGTGGCATCGCTGGTCTTGTCGCTACGCCTCTGAAGTATCGCTTGAGCCGTTGTGGTGTCGATTCCAGGGACGGCCAGCAAAGCCCAAGCCGAGGCGTGGCGGATGTCCAATCGACCTTCCGGCACTGACCCCGATCCTGTAGTGACCTGATCGAGTAACTTTCCAAGATAGTTGCTCATTTCGTTGTTTCCACCACCAAATGGGCTTAGTATCAGACGTTTCTCTGATTTTTCCGCTGCCTTGCCAGATGCAGTTGGCAATGTGACTACCGCGCCAACCAATTCCAAAGGACTACGCAGGAGAAACCTTGGGGCGATCGAGAAGTCCATAGGCGGGCTTGCAACAGGACTGGGCGGGCGCGCGACCGATGATGCCGCGCCCAAGTTGGCTGACGTCGCGCCGGAGTTCGCTGGTGCCGCAGGAGAAGCACCGTATTGCCGATATACCACGACAAAGTCGGCCCAAGCTGAAGGCCAAATCTCCAACAAGCGGCGATGAAGCTCCTGCAAATTGGGTTGGTTCAGATCGACGCGCCGACGTCCATTAGCGCTTTCGTTGCGACTTCCACTGTGCCAAGTTAGATACCGCTGCCAAGCCTTCCACGCCGCTAAAGTCTCGCCTTGGTACTGCTGATCAACAGCCCCCTCTGATTCACTCGACGATTGAGGCAACCTTGTGGCCAGTCGCTGGCTGCCCCGCAGTCGCGGCCGAAAAGCCTGATCTAGCAAGTCAACTCGAAAATCCTGATTACAGTCACCACCCAGCCAGTTGTCATGTAGCCTAAACGACAGATCACCGTCCCCGATTTGTTCATCTACCAAAGCCTGCTGAGCGGTAGCTTGAGTTCCGCCTATCGAATTGTCTCCTGCCTGTCGTGTGATCGGCTGAACGTTCATCCAGCGTAACCAGGCCTGAACGATAGGCTGGGTCGCATTAGGTAGTTGCATTAGCACCTTCTGAGCATGGCCAGGATATTGGCGGTCCCAAGCAAGTAGGGTCGGCACATGAATTTTTGCCGATTCATTTTCCAAGCCAAAGCGAAATAATGTGCCGGAATCGGATGTTCGACGGATACTTTCAGTTACCGCACGACCAGCAAAGGATACCTCACTGGAATCGGAAACAGTCACATCCTGGCCATCCGTCAGAGGGCTAATTACGCTGAAGCGCCATCCGGCTGACTGAACCGCTTGTAGCCCACGAGTGTCCGACTGTTCAATCGGGACATCCTGAAACAACTCCGGGTTGTTCAGTAGACTGCCAAACCCAGACCGCTGATCCGTAGGCTGCTCCAAAATGGAAGCGACCAACTCGAAACCGCTGTCTGCCGCCAGTTGGGCGTGAATCTGGTCCTCCTGCACACTGACTCGACGATACTGGCTTTGCATGTGAAACGTATACCCATAGCTGCCAAGCGCAGCGAGAGTTACTAAAACTAGGACTATCAGCAACGCCATGCCTTGACGGTCAGAACGCATCTTGAGTACCTCCAGGGTTCAGCCCGAGAGTTGATCGAACATCTGTGGACCGGCTTGATTTCGGTACAGCAAGTGCATTGTCCAACCGGATTACGATACGCACATCTCGCGACTTTTGTTCCTGTGAAGCCGTGATGGGCGAGTCGCTTATGTCTGAAGTGCTAAGCTTGGGATCGCTTGACGCCACGCTTTGGTTTGCGTTTTCACTGCCGCTTGACGACCTGGTGGTTGGTTCACGGGCTTGCTTTACCGCGCGATTTTTTAGGTCGAAAGAGAGCGCCACAGCGGTTGGAAGACCATGGCCTGCACGACTGTCCCAAGAACTACGCCACTGGCGTCCATCGCAGTACGAAAAGGCAGCTTCTACCAGTTCGGCAATGTCTAGCGACGGTTCCGCTTCATTATATTGCTCCTGCGATGCGTCGGTCTGACGGTACAGGTCCGCAGCGGTCAATTCGCGACGGTTGTCTGCGACCCAAGCTTGCTCCGCAGGGCGCGATCGATTGGCTGAACGAAATTCTTGCCGGCCCAGAGTCGAAATGTCTTTACTCTGATTTCCATGATTCTCGTTGCCTGAAGGTCGCAGTTCGTAGCGAACTTCAATCGGCTGGTCTAGACTGGATGCGAACAGCATCGACTGTCGGCTGCCAGAAAGTCGATTGTCGTCTGAATTGGTATCCGATGTCCCGGATACTGATTGATCGCTGGGGGCAAGTGCTGCCTGTAGTAGCGTCTGAGGATTCAAAGCTTCGCTAACCATCACGCTGAAGCCTGTTTCGCTACCGACAAAGCGTACGGAGGCTTGTGGAAGCGAATGCTCATGCGGCGAATCATTCAATGTGCTGGGACGCGGGTGCCTAATTATGGGCAAGGGGATAGCTCGCTGCAAATCTTGCTGCAACCAGTTACGGACTGACATGCGAGTCTGCGTTCTTGCGGCAAGATCCCACCCACGCTGCTGAACCTGACTGAATGTCCCCATCAACGTCCAGCCTGCCGCCAGCAGAACACCCAGCAGGCTCATTGCGATGATCAGTTCCAATAAAGTGAATCCTGCAAGAGTCACATCCTCACTTGCAAATTGCCTTAACGACCGCTTTCCTTGCGTCATGGTGATCTCCCAATGTTGGATCGGCGGTTATTAGAGCGGGCTGTTGGATTTGCATTAGCTGAGCCATGCCGCCGCGACGATTCCGCCCCGTCCTCATCGGTTGCACGGTTCGCAGGAGTCGTCCGAGCTAGCTTCGTAAGAGTACACAACGGCACTTGGTCTGTTCCTCCTACGCCAATTTCACCTGAAAATATCTCAACCGTGATGCGTTTGAGCCCGTTGGGGCCTAGCCCTGAAGACAGGCCGCCAAACCGAACCTCGTCATGGCGAATCTTATAGGCCATGCCAGAAGGACCATCGATGATCCCAGTCACTTCGGATTGCTGGTCGGATGCGATCGGCATTGCTAAGAATTCATCCAGCACTGACTGGGCCGCAGTGATGGCTGCAGCCTTCTGCTCAGCTCGAGAACCAAATTTAGCGCCTTGGCCTAGCAGCGAACTCAGAATCATTGCGCTGCCTGCCAACACGACCGTAGCCAGAATCACTTCCAGCAGCGAGAAGCCCTGATGATTTGAGTGACTTGGTAATCGAACCGAAATTTGAGTTCTGCTCACCAGATAACTGTCAGCATCATGTCGTTTCATCGCTGCAACTCCACCGTGCCCATGCCGGAGCGATACAGCAAGCTTAAGCCATCTTCCAGGTCGGTATCTACCAATCGAATGGTCACATCTTGACCAGTGCCATCAGCCAAGAAGACCAACCACCAGACCTTCCGTTCTGACAGGTACTGAAAGTCCGAGCCATCGGTCACTTCAGCCGATTGCGAGTCGATGGGATTCGGTTCTGTTGCTTCTGAATTGTTACTCACAGCATTAGAATTCGAATTGTCAGACTGACGAGAGTTAGACCGAATTGGCGAGCCAAATTTTCCCGGTCGAGAGTCGGGATCAGGATCAGCCCCCCAATCCAATCTGCTAAACACAACCGGCTCAGGCAACCGCAATGCCTTTGGCAAGCCAGTCTGCTGGCTTAGACTGAGATTCGCATCACCAGTGACGGTCATGGAAGTGGGTGTCGAAGATGCCGTTCCCGTCAATTGCTCCTGAAACTGCGGATCGGTCGACCACTGCGTTAGAGAACCATAACGAAGTTCTGGTGTTGCTTGCTCCAGTCGCACGATACCGATCTGACCACCAACTATCGCCTGATAACGCACCTCTTCCAACAGTTCACGAACTGTCCGAGCGGCTTCGCCGAGTTCGTTGCGCTCGAGCGACTTCCTGAGATTGGGCCAAGTCAGAGCCAACATCCCGCCGATGACCAGAAGTACGATCATCAGCTCCAGCAAGGTTAATGCCGAGCGTGTTGGTTTTCGAGACATCGCCATCACCACTAAAAAAGTGTAATTTGAAGGTGCGGACGAACTCCGTTTCGTAATCGTTCACTCAGGTATGTTGGTTGGGACTGGGCTGTCTTTCATACGCAAAGTCTATGGTTGGCACGCTACGCCGGTAACCCTTTCGATGAAGCAATTCGCTGGAATCCCTACGTAATGGAACTCGCCAGAGTTCCCTGATGCTTAGTCACCTATGGGAACTCTGGCGAGTCCCACTACGAAAAGGGATAACGGCGTAGCGTGCCACCCGAAGCGAAGCAAACTGATGCTAAACTTGACAGTTTGTCGATTTTCAGCAAACCAATGGCCTTAAAATTCTTTTACCCGCTCCGGCCCCCCATGGGGCGAGAGCGGTTGCTCTATCGAGTTAAAAGCCACACCAGTGCCAAGCGCAAACTCACAGCTGTGCATTTCAGTTATTTGATTCTGGGGCCGGTGAGGCGGTTTCGGATTCTGCTTCACCCTCGGCTGCTCGGTTGCTGATGTCGTCGCTGGTTCCTGGCTGACGATCAGGACCTAATGAGAAAATGCGAGGAAAATCAGCTTCATAGGTTCCGTCAGCGGACTCGGTATTTCCCGAATCGGCGTTCTGCTCGGAATCGTATTCATACTGCAATTCACTGCCCCAAGGGTCAACTGGCAGCTTTCCGTCTTCCATGTAGGGACCGTCCCAATTTCGAGATAAGGCTTCGTCTTCCGGTCGACGAATGAGCAGCTCTAGGCCCTCTTCTGTCGTCGGAAAGCCTCGCATGTCTGCCGAATACAATTTCAGTGCTGACACGACATTGCCAATCTGCAATTGAGCGGTACGAATATCCGCCTTCTTTTGAGTGCCCAACAATCTTGGGCCAACAACGGCCATCAGTCCTACTAAAATGATCAGTACGATCATGACTTCCAGTAGGGTCAAGGCACGGCGATTTACTTGACGACGCATCTCTTCTAAACTCCTTTTGAGTAAACAAACTTTTGAAAAACGCTTGGTAGATTAACCCACCGAAGCGTTCAGATCGAATACAGGCAACAAAACGCCAACGATCACAAACATCACCAGACAACCAATCAGAACCAACATCATCGGCTCGATCAAGCGCACAAGCACCTCCAACCTTCGCTCGATGCGTCCATCGATGCGGTCCGCACCTTTCACTAAAACTTCCTCCAAGGTATTGGATTCTTCTGCCACGCGAATCATGGCCATGACTTGAGGCGGAATTAGGCCACTTGCAGCCAGCGGCTTAGACAACGAATCGCCAGCCGTTACATTTTCGGCCGATCGCAGCATTGCTTCTTCCAACAAAATATTACCTGTTGAAGCGCTGCTGATTTTCAGAGACTTCAGCAGCGGCACGCCATTGCGAAGCAGTGTCCCTAAGACGCGGCAGGCTCGCGATACGGCTGCATCATGAAAAACGGCTCCTAGTAACGGAAGCTTTAATTTCGTAGTATCCAGCCAGCGACGTCCCAAATCTGTCTTAAGCAGACGGTACAACAGCACACCCATTCCAATCAAGCCAGCCACCACCAGCACTCCATATCGCATCAGTACATGACTGGCACCCAGCAGAATCACAGTCACCGCTGGCAGGCCGTTTCCACTTTGCTCCAGTCGGTCAAAGAAGGGTTGGAATTTGGGTACCATAAACACGATCATCACCGATACGATCACTGTACCGACGACGCCAAGAATCAAAGGATAGGTCAGCGCGCTGACGATCTTACTGCGCATTTCGTCTTGCTTTCGAAGAAAGACAGCGGTTCGTTGCAGTGCTTCCTCCAAAAAGGCACCTTCTTGACCGGCACGGATCATGCTGAGAGTCAAATCGGAAAAGATAGCCTTTTCCTTTGACATGGCCTGGTCAAGCGTTTCGCCCTGCGAAACCGCTTCACCAATACGCAATGCCGCCTCTTTTAGCTTGGGATTTTCAGTTGCATCAGCCAAAATCGCGATGGATTCCAACATTGCCACTCCGCCCGTTAGAAGGTCGGCAAGCTGCGAGCAGAAATCCGCCACCTGTTCCTTTTTGATACGAACAGGCAAGCTGATGTTTGTCCACTGAGCCGCAGAGTTTGGGCTGTCGGCAACGGTCATTGGAAACAGCGAATTGGCTCGCAGTCGTTGCAGCGCTTCGCTACGAGTACTTGCAGTAATCGTCCCGGCAATGCGCTCTCCGGTTAGGGATTTGGCGGTGTATGCAAAGTCAGGCATGGCTGCACAAACCTCAGTCGGCCTTGGTGACTCGCAGCACTTCATCCAAGGTTGTGATGCCGCTCAGGACCTTGTTCCAAACGACCATGCGCAGAGTCTGCATTCCGTGCTTGATGGCGGCCTTCTTAATCACATCTGACGGTATTCGCTCAGTGATCAACTGCCGCACTTCTTCGCCTGCCACCAGCAATTCATAGATTCCCATACGACCGCGATATCCGGTTCGGCGACACGCTTCACAGCCTCCAGGCCGGTACAAACGCAGGGCAGGGTCCGACATCGCCTCGACAGGAAAATCGGAAGGCAAATCCTCCAGGTCGGGTCGGTACGTTTCCTTACATTCATCGCATAAGACTCGGACCAACCGCTGCGCCATCACGCCACTGACTGTCCTGGAAACCAGGAACGGTTCCACGCCCATGTCACACAATCGCATAAAGGCACCAGCAGCGTCATTGGTGTGCAAAGTACTGAAGACCATGTGACCAGTCAAGGATGCTTGAATCGCGTTTTCGGCGGTCTCCAAGTCTCGAATCTCGCCAACTAGCACAACGTCGGGATCATGTCGCAAGATCGCACGTAGGCTGGCAGCAAAGCTCAGTCCAACTTTGTGATGCACTTGAATCTGGTTGATCCCGTCAAGCTGGTATTCGATTGGGTCTTCCGTCGTGATAATTTTGATGTCTTCGGACTTGATCTCGTTCAAAGCGCTGTACAAGGTCGTTGTCTTGCCCGAACCCGTGGGTCCCGTTACCAGAACGATGCCATGGGGTTGCCGAATCAACTGCTGGAAGTTCTGATAGACCGATTCAGGCATTCCGATGCCACGCAACGAGAATTTCAGATTGGACTTATCCAAGATACGCATAACCACACTTTCGCCGTGCAGCATGGGAATCACCGAGACACGAATATCCACCTCGCGTCCGCTCAATCGCAGTTTGATTCGTCCGTCCTGAGGCACTCGCTTTTCGGCGATATTCATTCGAGCCATAATCTTGAGTCGGCTGATGATGGCTGGTCCAAACTGATTCATTTCCGATGGTGTGGGTTGCTTCTGCAGCACTCCATCAATTCTTAGCCGCACCTTCAAGCCTGACTCCTGAGACTCGACATGGATGTCGCTCGCCCTCGCTTCGATGGCTTCCGTCAAAATTTCGTTTACCAGCCGGACCACCGAAGCCTGTTGAGCTTCTTCGACCACTTCCATGCTGTCGGCATCCAGGCCGTCCAGCATCTCAAGTTCGCCCGATTGTTGACGCTGCAACGCGATCAGGCCGTCGATTGTTTCGGCACCTACACCCAAGAACCTTTTCGTCAACCGCCGAATCACATCAGATGAGGCGACCACAGGGCGAATTTGCAGCTCCATTGCCGACGATACAGTGTCAACCGCGGTAAAGTCGAAAGGATTGCTAGTGGCAAGCTTCAACCAGTCATCGCCTCGTTCAATCGGAAAAATTTCGTGTCGGTGAATCAACTTGATCGGGAACCCCGCTAGAACGTCACCTACCAGCTCAATTTCATCTGATTCCAGACACTCCATACCCAGCGAACGTGCTGCAACGCCAAGCAAATGCTCAGCGCTTTCGTATGCCCATTGCTCGGCAAGTGAGTCCAGCGGCTCACCCTCGCGAAGACGGTCCGCCAGTAGCCGCAATTGAGCCGAATCGAGGCGAGATTCCAATAGTTGTGCATTGGTTAGCATCGTTGGGAAATTCCTTGCTTGACGGGTAGGACCGCACATTCCGTATGCGGTTTTTGTGGTGGGATGCAATTATTGTTGCAAGCAGTCCAGCCCATCATGGGCTGCCGGGACAACTACTTGCTGGACCAAAACCAGTCGGCAGTTCACATGGGAAGCTGTCGATATCGCTAGTGATCCACTTTTAGGTGGGGTAACTGCTGCCAATTAACATGTGCATCAGTCTTGCCGGCATTCGTTTCGGTGGGAGCGTTCGTAAAGTTCGCTTGTAAAATTTAAGGATCAGCCAACCCAACCGGCTTGGGGTAAGCTTGCAACCTGACCAGCATAGTAGCATAAGATGCCTTACAAGTCAATTTGGGGCGAGCCCCCCCCAAAGTAGCAAACAACCTCAGTGGTGCCGCTAGCCACTTGAAAATAGCAGGCACGCTAGTAAGTTCATCAATAACGGCAGGATCAGGCGCATTATTGCGCCGACAGATAATCTAACCACATGCAAACCGCTGGAGACAAAAGGCCAACTCGAATATTGCATTGTCCCAGAAAATCCGTGACGCAGTGTCGTAGCTACGTTTGCCAAAACGTGGAGAATTCCGGAGAAACTAACGATCCAATGAACGACTCTGGTGGTGTCGTTTTGGTGCTTTGAAGAGGTGGGATATCACGTTAGTTAGATTCTCGGATATACTGCAGTTTCCAGAAGTCGTGGTATTGGTTGGGTTGACGCTAGGTTGTGCGTTACGGCCTGAAACAAAGATCTTCCAGCCTTTCGTCAAAAGGACATCGTTGCTATGAGTCGTCACTTGAATATGAGTCGTCATATGAATTCAGTACTGAAACTATTGGCCATTTTGCTCACGATACAGTTCAGCGCCTCAGCATTTGCCCTAGATCCGCCTGCAGGTTTTGTGGCGCTGTTCAATGGACAAAATCTAGCGGGCTGGCACGGATGTCCACATTTGGACCCTGACAAGTGGGAGGAAGTTGATCAAGCTCAGCGAGACAAATGGAATGAAGATATGCGCCAGCACTGGACGGTTCAAGATGGCGCTCTGGTCAACGATGGTCATGGAGTCTATTTGACCACGGATCAAGAATACGGTGACATCGAATTTTGGATCGAATACAAGACAGTTCCCAAAGCCGATAGTGGAATTTATCTGCGCAGCACGCCTCAAGTACAAATCTGGGACTCGACAGAAAAAGAGAAATTTAAGATGGGGGCTGACACAGGCAGCGGAGGCCTGTGGAACACCAGCCCGTCGGCCGCGCAATGCTCGCTTCGGAACGTGTACTCCGCCGTCAGCCAGTACTCGCCGCAGCACCGGCCCGGGGCGAGGTGATCCTCGATCCAGCGGTTTTCCTTCACCTCGCGGAGAAAGATGGCCTCGGGATCCTTGATGCCGCCGCGCGTCAGGTACTTGCCCTCCGCCACCACGCCGACGCTCACGCGGTTGTTGTGCTGGGGGATGTACCAGAACCAGCCCTTGTCGGGGATGAACGCGACGGTGGTCCCGCCCTCGTCGATGCCAGGATCCCGCAACGCGCCCTCGTAATAGGTCCAAACGGCGACCTTGTTGAGCCGGGGGTCACCCCGGCGCCATGCGTTGCGGCTGGCGGCCATCGCCTCGCGGCCCGTGGCATCCACGGTCACCGGCGCATGGACCGTGTATTCGCGCCCATCCCGATGGCGCGCCCGCACCCCCACGTGGCGCCCCTCACCGTCCTTGATCAACTCCAGCACTTCGGTTT
>DAIRSD010000082.1:0-7360 GCA_036804625.1 Aureliella sp.
ACGTAGCAGGCTGGCAGATTATCTTTTCGCGCAGTCGGAACTGCAAAAATATCCGGAGGAAGGTTTTGACATAATCATAGCGGTAGACGATCTGGTTCCGGCATTTGTGCGGCGCTGGGAAGCATTTCTGTCGCGGCGTGATGAGACAATCGATCCAATTTTCGGAGCCTGGTTTCGGTACGCATCTCTGCCGAGCGATCAATTTACGCAGCAGGCTGAACAGGTGTCCGCTCAGCCTTCCAATCCCACGGAAGCAAAGCCACCGATGCATCCATGGATTGCCGACCTGTTTCAAACTACACCTGTGGACCTGCGACAAGTAGCCGACCGTTACGGTCAACTATTTGCTCGCGTCAGCAACAAATGGAAGCAACTCCAAGCGACATCGCCCGCCGAGTGGTTCGCCGAAGATCAAGCTTGGGCTGAAAAAGCTCGGCCGCTACTAGATGTTTTGTACGGAGCGACTGCACCCTGCGAAGTACCCGATGAAGAGGTGATCGCAACAGAGACGTTTTTTGATTCGGGAACCTGTAATGAACTGTGGAAGCTACAAGGTGAAGTAGACCGCTGGCGACTGCAGGCTCCCCAGTCGCCCACTGTGGCCGTTGCCCTGTTTGATCGAGCTAGCCTGTCCGACGCTCGCATACTTCGTCGTGGAAATCCTGCGAACAAAGGTCCGCGAGTCCCAAGACATTTTTTGTCACTGTTTTCCGATTCGCCACCGACCCCATTCCAAATCGGCAGTGGTCGTTTCGAGCTGGCTCAGCGAGTGACCCATCCATCCAATCCACTCACGCCGCGCGTTTGGGTAAATCGATTGTGGCAGCACTGTTTCGGCGAGGGACTGGTTCGCACGCCTAGCGATTTCGGATTGCGAGCCCAGCCGCCCAGCCATCCAGAATTATTAGACCTTCTGGCCACACAGTTGATCCAGCAGGGTTGGAGTACCAAGGCCATAATGCGCACGATTATGCTTTCAGACTCTTTTCAGCGAGCGTCAGCACCGTCAAAAGAGACGAGTGTCCAGCCACCGCTGGACGACAAAGAACTGAAGAATTTCACATTAGCCTCAGCAGTCGATCCGGAAAATCGGTTGCTATGGCGATTTGCACCACGACGGCTTAGGTTTGAAGAACTACGAGATTCATGGCTTCACGTGAGCCGCAGTTTGGATGACCGACCTGGAGGCAAGGCGACCGAGATGTTCACTAGTGACGACCAACATCATCGACGTACGCTTTACGGGCTGGTGGATCGTCAGTTCTTGCCTGGGACACTGCGAATATTTGATTTTGCGAATCCCGACTTGCATATCGGTCGCCGAAGCGAGACTCTGGTGCCTCAACAAGCACTGTACTGCATGAATCACCCCTTCCTAGTGCATCGAGCCAGGTCGCTGGTGTCATCGCTGGTTGCAGTTCAATCGCCCCAAAGTAGTCCTGAGCAAACCGAGCCGACCATTGAGAGGTTGTATCAACAGGCAGTCCAACGGTATCCGTCGCCCGCAGAACGATCCGCCGCAGCCCAGTTCTTGGCTCAACCTGACGAGGAATCAGAAAGTCGACCGTCAGAGCAGTCGCGTGCTTGGAGTTACGGTTATGCAGCTTTGGACTCAACCACTGGTACGCTCAGCGGCTTCACTCCCCTGCCCTATTTCACCGGATCAGCATGGCAAGGTGGCGCGGCCTTTCCAGATGGAGGTCTTGGCTGGGTACAGTTGACGCCAAATGGCGGGCATCCCGGCAATGATCTGCAACACGCCAGCGTCCGCCGCTGGACAGCTCCGATGGCCATGCGAGTTACTATCCATTCGCTGGCCAAGCACGAGCCGGATGTGGCTGATGGTGCTCGTTTTCAGGTTGTGTCCAGTCGACATGGAGTATTGGCATCGGCGATTTTGAAAGCTGATCAGGCGCAATTGAATGTTGCTTCGCTGCAAGTCCAGCCCGGTGATACAATAGACTTCGTCGTTGATATCATCCAGCAGCTCAACAGCGATCAGTACCTTTGGTCACCAGTGATTCGACAAGTTGACTTCCAGTCGGTAGGCGAGTCGGCTGCAAATCAAGTAGATACAACAACTACCGTTTGGGATGCTGCGGTTGATTTTGCCGGACCATCGCAGCCTCGACTAACCCGCTGGGAGCAGTTAGCTCAGGTGCTGCTGATGACCAACGAATTTGCCTTTGTGGATTAACAGAGCATTATCCATGACAAACAATCACAACAGGAACGCAAACTTGGATCGCCGTGGTTTGCTACGGCGTAGCGCATTGGGACTTGGCAGTCTTGGTCTAGCCGGATTGCTGCAAAGTCAAGGTTACTGTGCTCCTGGCAGTGATCCGCAAAGCAACTCTTTGACGAGTGGTCCGACACATTTTCCGGCCAAGGTCAAGCGAGTGATCCATTTCTTCCTAAACGGTGGGCCATCGCAAGTCGATACATTCGACCCCAAACCGGCTCTTGCCAAATTCGTGAATCGAAGCGTTTCCGATAATCTAACTACTGAGCGTAAGACCGGTGCTGGATTCCCATCGCCATTTTCATTTCGTCGTTACGGTCAAAGTGGACTGGAAATCAGCGAACTTTTTGAGAAGACCGCTCAGCACGCTGACAGCCTGGCGGTGATTCGATCGATGTATGCTTTGGTGCCCAATCATGAGCCCTCGTTAATGCTGATGAACTGCGGCGATTCGGTACAGCCGCGACCCAGCGTGGGTTCTTGGGTTTTGTATGGTCTGGGTGTAGAGAATCAGAATTTGCCCGGTTTTGTGGCTTTATGTCCAGGCGGTTACCCGATCAAAGACGCAGAAAATTGGCAATCTGGTTTTTTGCCTGGTGCCTATCAAGGCACCTTTATCGATCCACAGCATCAGGAGTTGGACAAGCTGATCGAAAACATCCGCAGCCCACACGCTTCGTTGGCAACTCAGCGACAACAATTGGATCTATTGCAACGAATCAACGCACAGCATCGTCAACAACGCCGAGACGATAGATTAGATGCTCGCATCCAATCCTTTGAATTAGCCTTTCGCATGCAAATCGAGGCAGCTGAGGCGTTTGATTTAACGCGCGAGAGTCAAAACACACTGGACATGTACGGCAGCAGTGTCCATGGGCGTCAGACATTGATCGCCAGGAGGTTGGTCGAGCGCGGAGTGCGTTACGTGCAGTTATGGCATGGTGCTGGACAACCCTGGGACAATCATAACGACATCGAAAAGAATCACCGCAAGTTGGCCGCTGAAATCGACCAACCCATTGCAGCACTCCTGACCGATCTGAAACAGCGCGGCTTGTTCGACGAAACATTGGTTTTGTGGGGTGGAGAATTTGGTCGAACGCCAACCGTGGAACTGGGCGGCGATGGAAAATCATTGCTGGGCCGCGATCACAACCATTACGGCTTTACAGTTTGGATGGCTGGTGGCGGAGTGCGTGGCGGCACGGTGTACGGAGCCACCGATGAACTAGGCTTCAAGGCGGTCGAGAACCCCACCAGCGTCCACGATCTGCACGCTACCATGTTGTATCTATTAGGTTTTGATCACGAACGACTCACCTTCCGCTATGCCGGTCGCGACTTCCGTCTAACCGACGTCTCCGGCCGCGTCATCCAAGAGATCATTGCTTGACTTCATAACGTAGCCATCGTCGCCAGACGGTGGATGAGTAACCAATAGTTCACCTACGATCTGAAATATGAGGCTGGCGAAAAAATTCTATCCGAATTCATGCAGCCAGCGGCACAGATCGGTGGCTGCTACATTGCCGCCGCAGAGTAGAATGACAACATTGTCGTCGGGATGGAATTGTTCGTGGTGCTGGTGAGCCGCAGCCAGACAGCAGGCGGCGGCGGGTTCCACTAAGATTTTGGCGCGTTCCAGCAAATGAAACAGTTCACGCACACAGTCCGCATCGGGCACTACGACCAATTCATCAACCCAGCGACGAACTAAGTCAAAAGTCATCTGGCAGGCACGAGGCGCTCCCAGCGTGCGAGCAATGCTGGTGATGGCAGGTAATTCGATCATCCGATTCGCAGCGACGCTTTGCGCCATCACGTCGGCACCGATCGTCTCGACGCCAATTAGTCGCGGTACTTTGTGGGCTGGATCGTCCTCGAAAGAACGATTCTTCAGAGCGGCTCCGATGCCAGCGATCAAACCGCCTCCGCCTATGCTGACGTAACAGTGTGTGACGTCGGGCACGTCTTCTAGAATCTCTAGTCCGACAGTGCCCTGACCGGCGGCCAATAGTGGATCGTCAAAGGGATGCACGTAGACGCGGCCTTCGTATTGTATCTGTTCAGCGGCGGCAAAGGCGGCGTGAATCGTAGGAAACAGGCGAATCTCAGCTCCATAGCCACGCGTGGCGGCCAGATAATTCTCCGGGGTCGACTCAGGCATACAAATCACGGCAGAAATACCCAGCGCTCGCGCTGCGTAGGCTAGGCCCTGCGCGTGATTGCCACCGCTGACACCCACCACGCCACGAGCCCGTTGCCGAGCATCCAGGCTCAGCAGTTTGTTAAACGCGCCGCGCGGCTTAAACGATCCAGTCTTCTGGCAACATTCAAGCTTCAAGAATACACTGGCTCCCCATCGCTCCGATAGCGACGACGATCGAATCAGTGGAGTGCGATGAACCCATGGACGAATGTTATCCCGAGCCTCGCGAACCATATCAGCGTTGAGCATTCAGGTACGACTTTCAACTAAAGAACACTTGATCCGCCGTATCACGCAATAGCCACAGTCGATCACTGGTCGTCAAGAAATCAGCTTCCTTCAGAATCAGATCCAGTGATGCTTGATAGGTGTGTGGTTCTTGCACTTGAAAAGGACAATCGGTCGCCCACATCAGCCGCTGTGGGCCATAAGCGTCCAGCACTCGGCGAATCATCGGCAATAGATCTCGATAGGGTGCCTTTCTGTCGCCCAGTGCGTAAAACGCAGAGGTTTTGACATGTACCTTCGGAAATCTCGCCAGTCGGCACAGTTCCTCCAGACGATCTTGTTCCACTTTGCCGCTGACACCGATGCGTGCGAAATGGTCGATGACAACCTTGGTGTCAGGGAACTGGCGGCACAGTTTGTCGACGAATTGAATATCTTCTGGATTGATCAAAGGGCAAATGGCAAAACCATCCTCTGCAGCGGCTCGCCATAATCTTCGCATCGAATCGTTATTGGGCCACTGTTTGGCATCGCCTAGAGAATGGATCCGAAATCCGCGCGCACCTTGCTTCACTAGATCTCGTGCCTGGTCGGTTACATCATTGGCCCTGTGATCGATCAGTGCTACAGCGGAAAAGCGTCCAGGGTGATCTCGAATGCAGTCGAAATTGTAGAGAAGAACTATACCGTAGAAGCTCATTTGAATCAGCACGATGCGATCGACACCAGCCAGTTGACAATGCGCCAGCAATTCTTTGGGTGTGAAGCTGGGCGGCTGCATATCGGCAATTTTGAAAGACTTGTCTAGTGGATATTTCTTTGTGTCAGGCGTCCAGACGTGCACGTGTGCGTCGATCCAGCCAGACAGTTTGTCTTCGGCGGCACTCACAGATGCGGCTTCCGGTTGAACCTGTTCAGCGGCCGAGCAGAGCCCAGCCATGGCGGCGGTGCCCGTGAGACAGCGTTCAATAAATGGACGTCTCTTGATAGTTTGCATGATTGGTATCTCCGATGTACCTCAAGTATAACCGATGCTGGCCGTCGATGCCGCCAATGATAATGGCTGGGCTATCCCACTGGCTAAAGATGCCAGCTTGGTAAGCCCATAAAGATTGTTGACATGATGGTGGAATCCATTTCGTGCGGTGTTTGGTGCTAAACACCAGATGGATCAGATTTTTAACGAGCGATTGTGACATAGCTAATCCCGAATTATTCGATGTTGGTCATGCTTTTTCAGGGCTTTGGCGGGTTATGTGGCATAGTAACCCAGGGCGGCGCTACGCACCGCTCTGGGAACGCCAATTGCATCATGGCCCACGCCTGCCATCGCTATGGTCCAGGGTTGCTGACTCTACCCGCCGGATTTACGGATACTACCAATTACTAAGCATGATTCGTCGATAGATTTCCTCTGCGGTGATCACCTGCTGGCATTCGACAAACTCGACGGCGGCGTGCGCCTGATCGATGCTGCCTGGTCCTAGGATGACGCTAGGGATTCCCAGGTTGGCTAGTTTGCTCGCATCGCTGCCAAACGGAACACCCAGCGGCAGGCCGTCCAATTTTAGAGACTCTAACAAGCGGGTCATGTGTAATACCACAGGATGATCTATGGGACAGTCCAGCGGCAGATCGGTGAGCATGGGTGCATGCATGACGATCTCCAGCGACGAATCAGAATGCATCAAGCTCTCGATCATTCGCTGATAGTAGTCGTAGACCTTTTGCCAGGTTTCGCCGGGAATCAAACGGCGATCCAATTCAATCGTGCAGCGATCAGGTACAAAGTTGACTTGCACTCCGCCTTGAATGACGCCAATGTTCAGTGTGGGGCTGCCTAGAAGTGGATGTTCCATCGACGCCAGGTTGGGAATATCTGTTTGCAGCGCCTCGATCACTCGCGACATGGCCACGATGGCGTTGCGACCCAGGTGTGGTTTGGAGGAGTGAGCAGCCCTGCCGATCGTCTCGATCTTCCAGCGTAACACACCTTTGCTGGCTACAACCAATCGCAAGTCCGTGGGTTCGGCAACGACGGCAAGCGCAGCTTCCAACGGTTTGCCAGCGGGTAGCTGGCCGAACGTACGAGCCTCCATGCCGTCGCACAGCGCCAACACGCCGCGATAGGAAAATTCTTCATCCATCGTCGCAGCAAACAGAACATCATTGGGCGGTTCAATCCGGTCGCGAGACAGATTGATCAACGCCTGCATCATGGCAGCCAAACCTGCCTTGGTATCACACGAACCGCGACCGTACAATTTGCCGTCACTAATACTCGGCTCGAAGGGCGGGATCGACATGCCCCGAGTAGAGACAGTATCTAAGTGAGCTTCAAAGACGATACGACGATCCGAGTTCCGACCGGGCAGCCGCGCTAGAATGTTTGGCCGATCAGGAAATACTTCTTGTCGCCAAACCTGGATTCCGTACTTAGCCAAATGCGACTGAACGAACTGCGCGCAGGCCAACTCAGGCGTGCCATCGACGTAGTTTGGATTGACGCTGTTGATTCGAACCAAATCAGCCAGCAGTTGCAGTACCTCAGCGGAATCGATTTGGTTATGAGTCATGATGCGTTACATATTTCATGCCCAGTGTCAGGCAATTTAGTGGGTTAAAGCTTTTCCCATAGATCCGTGCCCAGCCAAAGGCGTTGCTCGTGTTCGTTTTCG